>SVKR01000022.1 GCA_015068365.1 Oscillospiraceae bacterium | reverse complement strand
CCCGATGGGGCCTTGCCCCCTCGGACTCCCCTGCTGCTCAGTGATCGATACGCTGAAGCATAGTTTTTTGACAGTCTGTCTACGTATCTTGTCGCCCAGAAGGCCACCGCGCCGGCGGCGGCGACATTGAGGCTGTCCACTCCGTGGGACATGGGGATGCGCACGGTATGATCGCTTTGGGCAATGGTGGCGCCGGAAAGACCGTCCCCCTCCGTGCCCAGGATGAGGGCAAGCTTGTCCGCGCCGGTCAGCACCGGGTCGTCCACGGAGAGCGATTCCTCCCGCAGGGCCAGCGCCGCCGTGGTAAAGCCGAGGGCGTGCAGCAGGGCCATCCCCTCCTCCGGCCAGGCGGGCAGGTGCGCCCAGGGCACCTGGAACACCGTGCCCATGCTGACGCGGACACAGCGGCGGTAGCGGGTCGGTGCAGTCCGGCGTCAGCAGCACCGCGTCCACCCCCAGGGCGGCGGCGCTGCGGAAGATGGCGCCGAGGTTGGTGGGATTTTCTATGTTCTCCATCACCGCCACCCGGTGCGCCGCGGCGCAGACGGCGCGCACGTCCGGCTCCGGCGGGCGGTACATGGCGCACAGCGTCCCCCGGGTCAGCGGGAAGCCCGTCAGGGCCTTCAGCACCGCCGTGTCCGATACGAAGACCGGCACGTCGCCGCAGCGGGCCATGATCTCCCGCTCCTCCGGGTCGGCAAGGCGGCGGCGCTCCATCAGCAGCGACGCGGGCACACAGCCCGCGTCCAGCGCCCGGGCGATGACCTTGGGGCTTTCCGCGATGAAAAGGCCCGCGGAGCCGTCCTCCGGATGCAGAAGCTGCCGCTCCGTCAGCCGGGCGTAAACGTCCAGCTCCGGCGCGGAAAAGTCTGTGAGTTCCGTTACGATGCCCAAGCGCCCGCCTCCCTTGCTGCTTCCAGTTTCGCCAGTTCGCGGGAAAAAGTCAAGGATAAATTTGTTGACGGGCGGGTAAGCAAATGTTTAAATGAAAGCAGATCAGAAAAAGGAGCGTTCGCCATGCAGACCATTTCCCTCGGCAGCACCGGCATCGTCGCGCAGATCAACGGCTTCGGCGCACTGCCCATCCAAAGAGACGACAAGGACACCGCCGTGCGCCTTCTGCGCAAGGCCTATGAACACGGCATCAACTATTACGACACCGCCCGGGGCTATACCGACAGCGAGGAGAAGATCGGCCTGGCCTTCGGCGACATGGGCATCCGGGACAGGATCTACATCGCCACCAAGACCCACGCCGGCGACGTGGCGGGCTTCTGGCGCGATCTGGAGACCAGCCTCAGAATGCTGCGCACGGATTACATCGACGTCTACCAGTTCCACAATCCGAAGCAGGTCTACCGCCCCGGCGACGGCACGGGCATGTATGAGGCCATGCTGGAGGCGAAGGCAAAGGGCATGGTGCGCCACATCGGCTTCACCAACCATTCGCTGGAGCGGGCCGCGGAGTGCATCACGTCCGGACTGTACGAGACGCTGCAGTTTCCCTTCAGCTATCTCTCCGGCGCACCGGAGATGGAGTTGGTGCGCCGCTGCCGGGAGGCGAATATGGGCTTCATCGCCATGAAGGGCCTGGCCGGCGGGCTCATCACCAATTCCGCCGCGGCCTACGCCGCCATCGCCGAGGCCGGGACCGTGCTGGCCATCTGGGGCGTACAGCGGGAGAGCGAGCTGGACGAGTTTTTGAGCTACATCGACGCGCCGCCTGTCATGACCGACGCGCTGCGCGCCGTGATCGAAGCCGACCGTAAAGAGCTCTCCGGCGACTTTTGCCGGGGCTGCGGCTACTGCATGCCCTGCACTGTCGGCATCGACATCTCCACCGCCGCGCGCATGAGCCAGCTCATCCGCCGCGCCCCCAGCGCCCCCTGGCTCAGCGAGGCCCAGCAGGCCAACATGCGCAAGATCGAGGAGTGCGTGGAGTGCGGCGCCTGTGCCTCGCGCTGCCCCTATGGGCTGGACACCCCCAGGCTGCTGAAAAAGTGCTATGAGGACTATAAAAAGATCCTTTCGGGCGAGGTATCGGTGACCTGAAGCGCCTGGTAACAGATTCCCGCTGGCCATTTTGCGGCCAGCGGGAATATCTCATTTTTTGGGGATGCGTACAGTGACGATCAGCGCATCTTCCGTCTCCTCCCGGCGCACGCAGGCGTCCACGCCGCCGGAGCGCATCAGATCCACGCTGCGGTCCATGGTGTTGAGGAAAAGGCGGACGTCCTTCAGCAGGAAGACGCTCCTCCGCCGCGGCGGCGGGCTGTGCGATGCCGGCGGCGCGGGAGCGCAGAGCTTGTCCACATAGCTCTCCGCCGCCGCCACGTTCATCCGCTGGTCGATCATAAAGTCCAGCGCCCGCCGCTGGGTCTCCTCGTCCGGCAGGCGCAGCAGCGCCCGGGCGTGGCGCTCGCTCAGTCCCTGGGCGCGCAGGCGCTCCAGCACGTCCCGGGGCAGGCGCAGCAGCCGCAGCTTGTTGGCCACGGCGCTCTGGCTCTTCCCCAGCCGCCGGGCGATCTGCTCCTGGCTGAGGCCGAAAAGGCGGATGAGCTGGCTGATGCCCTCCGCCTCCTCCACGAAGTCCAGGTCCCGCCGCTGGATGTTTTCGATCAGCGCGATGATGCCGCTGGATTCCATGTCCACGTCCATGATGATGCAGGGCACCTCGCCCAGCCCCGCCATCCGGGCCGCCCGCAGCCGCCGCTCCCCGGCGATCAACTCAAAGCGCTCCCCCTTCTGCCGGACGGTCAGCGGCTGCAAAACGCCGTGCTGGGCGATGGAGTCCCGCAGCTCCTCCAGCCCCTCCCGCGAAAAATGCTGCCGGGGCTGCAGGGGGCCGGGGACGATCTCCTCCACCGGCACATAGCTCACCCGCTGCATGATCCGCCGCTTCGCCGCGATGCTCATGTTCTCCGCCTCCTCCGCCGTTTTCACCCCCAGTATAGGGCGGGCAAAATGCGAAAAAGGGCAAAAAAGCGGCAGGTCAAAAATCTTTTGACCTGCCAAAGGGTTGTGGGATAAAGATATGAGCTGGGTATCCAAGGGATTGGATAAGCTGTGATTGTATGGTAGCACACTTTCCCGAACTTGTAAAGAGCGAAAAGCGTCGAATTATGGGGTTTTTGCTGAATCTCAAAACTTTTTCTCTTACTTCATCTTCTACGAAAATTCGTGTTTTTTTAAATCAGATTACGTAAGTTGCAGCTGATCTGTAATAAAGAGCCTGTCGGCTCCTCTCTCCCAAGTATATGTGAATCTGGTTAATGGCATAAAAACAGCGATTTCAGCGCTGGCATTTTATGTTTCCCGGCGAGAAACAAACTTAAATCGATCTTTGACTGGTAATACAATTGAATTGCAGAGAGAAAAAAGTTCAAAAATACAGTCAGTCGTTTTTCTTTTATAGCATATAATTCATTTTGCTTGTATGCCGACATTATAGACTGTCGGGGATCAGGTGGTACTTAAATCAACTGCCTCAATCATTTTTACACCTTCATTATGAAATGAGATAATCGAAGCATGGCGTTATGTAGTTTCATAATTACACATACAATGCTGTATGCCAGTGCATAATATTGCTGAAAAGCAGTGTAATCTCTGTATGTGTATTGCTTCGGATAATACATTTTTACATTAAGGGTTATGTCGCTGTAACCAGGACAATTCTACCATGCTCAAAAACCAGCCCACGGGGATGATTGCCTCTAGTATTGCTCATCATAAAGCAAAACTTGTTCCGGGAGAATAGACAAAGAGTATATAAAGGTTAGAATACATGGATAAGAATGACGACGTCAAAAACATGGATTGCATATGTTGCCCCATCTGATCACGCGATCGCGTGGGTGCGGATGTACTGCATGACCTTGCCGTAGGTCTCGCCGTTGGGGTGCAGCCCGTCGCCGTTGTGGGCCGTTTCCGGCAGCACGCCGTTTTCGGCCAGAGCCTCCCAAGTGTACAGGAAGCGGCAGCCGGTGCTGACGGCGATGCCCTCGATCCACTCGTTCGCCGCGCAGATCTTGTCGTTGTTGATGTCCCGCTGGTACTTATAGCTCTTCGCCACCGGGTAGATGGAGTTGAGGATGATCTTCGTCTCCGGGCTGGCCGCCTGAATGTCGCGCACCAGCGCGGTGTAATAGTCGATGAAGCTCTCCCGGCTCTCCACGGCGATGCTGTCGATGCCCATGGTGATGACCATGATCTCCGGCTTGGCCTTCGCCGCGGCGTCCTTGATGAGCAGCTCCTCGCCCGTCTCATGGTAGAAGATCTTCGCCGTGTCGTACTGCCGCAGGCTCATCCAGCCGCTGGTGGGCGTCCACACCTGCTGCCGGGGGCAGAGGTCCTTGTAGCCCATGTCATAGTAGGCGCGGATGCCGTAGGTGGTGCTGTCGCCGAGGAA
Organism: Oscillospiraceae bacterium; assembly: GCA_015068365.1. GTDB lineage: Bacteria > Bacillota > Clostridia > Oscillospirales > Oscillospiraceae > SVKR01. The sequence continues at coordinate 11,377 of SVKR01000022.1, read as the reverse complement.
GATGATTTTGTCCAGGTACGCCCGCCCGGCGTCCGGCGTCTCGCCCAGGCGCGCCTCGGTGGCGGCCTGCCCCGGCTGCGCGGCCGCGCTTCGGCTCGTCACCAGCACGGTGTTGCTCTTTGTGTCATAGTCCACGCCGAAGCCCAGCGCCGTGCCCAGATCCCGCAGCTTGAAAAAGTTGTTTCCGCCGATGAGATAGGCCGTCAGCGTGCTGTCGGCCTTGCCGTTGATGTAGATGCGCTGGCTGCTCCGCCCGGCGGCGCGCAGCTCGGAGCGCGAAAGTGTGCGGAGCTGCAGCTCGCTTCCGTCGGGGACGTAGTCCGCGCCGCTTACCACCGTGACGCTGCGCGTCTGCCCGTCCCAGGCCACGGAAAAGCGGCTGGCGCCGTCTTTCAACAGATAGGCGACGTCCCGCAGCTTGAAATAATTGCTGCCCTCGATGTTGTAGATCTCGCAGCCCTGCACGGCGGCCCCGTCCACCGTCAGCGCCTGCCGGGTGGGCTGGATGGCCTCCGCCGCATGCGCCGGGGCGGTGAGCGCGGCCGCGGTCAGCGCGGCCAGAAGCAGCAGAACGATTCGTTTCATGTCGTACCCTCCTTGCTTTTCCTTCCGGTCCCATTCTAGCCGCTTTCTCAAAAATCGTCAATCCGGGCCGTTTTTTTCGTGCATATTTTTCTCCGGCGTGATACAATATGCAAAAAGCCGCGCTCGCACTCGCTGAGCGAGAGAAACCCGGAGGGGGTGGAAGCAAAATGATCGAGCTGGTCCATCTGGAGAAAAAATACGAAAACGCCACGCCCCTTGCCGACGTGAACGCCACCATCCGCGACGGGGACATCATCTCCGTCATCGGCCCGTCCGGCACCGGAAAATCGACGCTGCTGCGCTGCATCAATATGCTGGAGCGGCCCACGGGCGGGCAGATTTTGCTGGACGGGGAGGACATCACCGCGCCGAAGTACGATCTGACACGCGCGCGGCGGAAGATGGGGATGGTGTTCCAGTCCTTCAACCTCTTCGGGCATCTGACCGTCATCGAAAATCTGATGCTGGCGCCCGTGGACATTCTGAAAAAGTCCCGGCAGGAGGCCTATGACACCGGCATGGCGCTGCTGCGCCGGGTGGGCCTGGCCGGGCGGGAGCTGCAATATCCGGAGCAGCTCTCCGGCGGGCAGAAGCAGCGGGTGGCCATCGCCCGCACTCTGGCCATGGACCCGGACGTCATTTTGCTCGACGAGCCCACCAGCGCCCTGGACCCCACCATGGTGGGGGAGGTGCAGGCCGTCATCCGCGACCTGGCCCAGACCGGCAAGACCATGATGATCGTCACCCATGAGATGAGCTTTGCCCGCGCCATCTGCAACCGGGTGTTCTATATGGACCAGGGCGGCATTTATGAGGACGGCACGCCGGAGCAGGTGTTTGACCACCCGGAGGGGGAGCTGACCCGCCGCTTCATCCGCAAGCTGAAGGTGCTGGAGATTCTCGTGGACAGCAGGGAGTATGACTTCTTCGCTGCCGGCAGCCGGATCGACCTGTACTGCCTGCAAAATGACATCCCGCCCCGCACCAAATACCGCATCCGGCTGGCCTTTGAGGAGCTGGTGCAGCAGATGCTTCTTCCTGTGCTGCGCACCACGCCCATCCGCGTCGTCGCGGCATACTCCGCCGCCGGGGCGCAGACCACCGTCACCGTCTCCTACGGCGGGCAGCGCTTTGACCCGGCGGACGGGGACAACGCCCTGTCCTACAAGGTGCTGAAGCAGTCGGTGGAGGGGCTGAGCTATGCCTATGACCCCGACGCGGAATACGCCAACACCGTCACCGTGACGATTCGGGAATGAATCGCGTCAAAATGAAGATAGCCCGGCCTTAGCCAAATGGCAAGGGCCGGGCTTTCCTTTTCATCAGGGCAGGCGTTCATTTAGGTTTTGCTGTCAGTGTTCAAACTGAGATAATACACTTTTCCTGGTAATCAATAATCAGTTCATCATGTGTTATAAACGACAGATTTTCAACCTTCGCCTGAGAGAGCAGAAGCCGGTCAAAGGGATCGTTGTGTTCTTTCACCCAAGCAGGTCTGGATAATGTGTGGACTGCAAGAACGTGCTTATCTGCAAGGGTTAAAGGGAAAAACCCCGCTTCTTTACAGCCCTCCACAAAATCTCTCTCATTAAATGGGATGTTATCCGGACGACGCGCGTGCTTCAGCATAATTTCCCATACCGAAACCGTGCTGTAATAAATCGAGTTGTCCGGGTCGAGAATCAGATCACGTGCCTTCTGTGACAGCGCAGCATCGTCATTCAGTGCCCAAATCGCAATATGTGTATCAAGCAGCAGATTCATAGGGCACCTCCGGAAAGTGCTTCCGCAATCTCCGCGTTGTCTCTGTCAAAATCTCCGTGAACCGTGAACTTGCCCTTGCCCGCCCCGATTCGTTTGGAGACAGAAGTATCATTGATCAGTGTCATCCGGATGATAGGCTTTCCGTTTCTTGATACCGTGATAGAATCCTCCCGTTTGGATTCCAAAATGCGGATCAGCTTCGAAAACTCTGCTTTTGCCTCGACAATGTTAACTTGCATCATGAAACACACCTCCGATAAATCTGACCACAATGACCTCTATGATCTTTCTGACCATATTATATGCAGAATCATCGGGTTTGTCAATTGATCAATTCCTTTATGCATATTTGGAGGGAGCCATGGAATCGATCTGGTCACAAAGCTGTCAAATTGCAGGTGTATTCCCCGGTTTCGCGTCAGAGGATCATCCGGCTAAAAGCGCGCTGCGTACGCGCCGTAGGCCTTCAGAATGGGCGCCATGGCCTCGTCGCGGCTGTGGCGGGCGCCGGGCATCCGCATCCCGCTGAAGACATAGCCCGTTCCGGCGCCGTACTGCGTCAGGCAGCGGTCTACCTCGTCAGCTACGGCGGCGTCGCTTGCCTCCATCGTGCCGGGAACGCCGTTGGTGTCGTACCCGCCGATGACCGCGATGCGCCCGCCGTAGTCGCGCGTGATGCGCGCGATGTCGTTCACCGGCTGGGCGGAGGCCCAGGCGGTGAAGCCCGCGTCGATGAAATCCTCGATCAGCGCCTCGCACCTGCCGCAGCAGTGCAGAATCGGCTGGATGCCCAGGGCGCGGCAGGCGTCGTTGACGCGCCGGTGCTCCGGCAGCACCAGCGCGCGGTAGACCGCCGGGCTGATGAACAAACTGCGCTGGGTGGCCAGATCGTCAAAGGGCGTGTAGAAATCCGGGTGCATGTAGTGGCTGATGCGCTCCAGCGCCGCGATCTTGTAGTCCGTGATGGCGCGCAGCAGCGCCGCCGTGGCCTCCGGCTCCTCGGTGAAGGCGCAAAGCCCCTCCACAAAGCCCATCAGATGCGTCACCCGCTCGAACTGCGCGTTGTAGGCGCTGTAATTGACGTATTGCCGCTCCCGGTCAATGCCTGCAAGCCACGCATCCGCCAGATCCCGCCAGGGGATGGCGTCCAGGTCGGGGAAGGACACGCGCTCTTCCCAGCGCGTCACATCCTCCAGCACGATGGGATTGCCCAGCGGCACGCCCGCGCCGCCTGCAGACTCCGTGCCCGCCCAGGCGACGCCGAAGGCGTCCTTCCCGCCGCCGGAGGGGCCATTTTCCCACCATTCCCGCTGCCCGCCGATGTTGGCCACCGCCAGCGAGTACATGGGCACATAGTCCGTCTTCTGATGGGCCACAACGGCGGCCCAGAAGGTCTCCTTGTCGTTCCTCACAGCTCCGTCCCCCCCGCAAAGGTCACCGGGCTTCTTCGTCCGGGCGCTCGTACTGCTCAAACAGCATATCCTCCACATACGCTTCCTTCAGCTCCACCAGCTTCGCCGTGTGCCCTTGCCGGACGTGGAAGGCCACCGCGTCGCCGTCCCGGTACTTCTCGATCAAAAGCACGTCGTCGTCCTTATCCACGGCGCGGAAATAGTCGTACTGCAGATTTCCCGGCTCCGCGCGGGCGCCGGCGTCGATCCCGCGGGCTTTGATCTGCTCCAGAAAGGTCTCCCGCATCCCGGGAGCGCAGTGGAATGTCACGTTAAAAACCAGCATGGCGTCTCCTCTCCCGCACGCTCAGTGCCGCTCCGGCGCCGTGCCCCGGTTGCCGCGCACGGCGTCGCTCATGTGGATCTTGACCCCCGCGTCCGAAAGCGCGCGCTGCAGCGCCGCCACGTCCAGCGCCTGGACGGCGCAGCCTGCCCGGGCGGCCATGGCGGCGGCGGTGCCGGCGGCCTGGCCCGTCAGCACGCAGGCGGGGATGAAGCGCATGATCTCCCAGCCCCGGCCCCCGGCGGACACCATCCGCCCGGCGGCCAGCACGTTTTCGATGCGCTTGTCGATGAGCCCCTCGTAGGGGAACTCGTACACCGCCGCCTCCTTCGCCAGACTGAAGATGACGCAGCCGATGCTGCTGTCCACGCTGACGCCGGGTTCCAGCGCAAGCTCCTTTACCCCCACCAGCCGCCGCGTCATGCGGAACTGCGGCGCCATGGGCATGGTCAGATGGGCCCAGCCGGGGCGGTTTTCCGCCTTGAGGCAGTCCAGCTCCAGATGCCGGGCGGTGCGGAGATAGCCGTTGACGCCGGCGCTGCTGGTGCCGTCAAAGGTGGGGATCGCGCTGCCGGAGTTGTCCCGGTTCGGCTGCAGGCCAAGCCAGCGCAGCCGCAGCGCCGTCAGAACATCGCTTTGCGCCGCGCCGCGCTGCACGCGCTCGTCCGCCAGGTCCAGCTCATAGGCCCAGTGGGAGACGATGTTGTCGCCGCGCGTCTCGGTTGCCGCCCCTGCGCGATAGAGCAGGTCGCTGTCGCCGCTGGCGTCCACGAACTGTTTGGCGAGGTAGGCGCTGCGGCCGGACTTGTTCTCCACCAGCACGGCGGTGACGGCGCTGCCGTCCATCACCGGGGCGCAGAAGCAGGTGTCGAACACCACCTCCACGCCGGCTTCCTCCAGCGCCTCATCCAGCGCGCACACCGCCGCCGGGATGTTGAAGGTCGTGCGATAGCGCCCGGTGGGGGCTTCCACGGTGTCCGGCCCGCTGCGCCAGCAGTCCGGCAGATCGTCATAGCCGTAGCAGATGCAGCGGTGCAGCAGCTCCTCCGCCAGCCCGCCGTAAATCTTGTGGCCGGCCCCGTCGTCAATGGGGAGGTAGATGCAGACGTGCCCCAGGGTGGCCAGCCCGCCCAGCACGCAGCTTTTCTCCAGCAAAATGACCTTCGCGCCGCTGCGCGCTGCCGCCAGCGCGGCGCTGACGCCCGCCAGCCCGCCGCCCACGACGACCACGTCCGCCGCCCCGGCCACGGGGATCTCGCGGGCGCGCTCGGTCACGGTTCTGATCGCTTCCATGGCTTCCCTCCTGCGATGCGCGACGCGCCGCAAGGGCGCCGCGCGGTTTTTCCTTTTCCCCATCGTAGCATACGCGCCGGCGCAAAGCAAGTGCGGCGCGCACTTGCTTTTGCCGCGGAATTCTGCTATCTTTGTTGCGAGAACGCCCGGGGCAGATGCCCGGGGAAAGGAGCATACCATGCAGCTTAGAGCTGACACAAAGCTGAAAGACATCCTGGCGGCCTACCCCTGGATTTTGGATGAGGCCGCCGCCATCGACGGGCGCTTTCGCGCCCTGCGCTCGCCTTTGGGCCGGGCGCTCATCGGCAGATCCGACATTTCCGACGCGGCAAAGCGCGTGGGCGTCACGCCGGAGATCGTCATCGAAAAGATCGAAGCGCTGATCCGCAGCCACGGGGAGTGAGCCATGACCCAGTCGGAGAGAAGAGAATATCTGATATCTGCCCTGCAAAGCGAGTCGCCCCGCTTTCGGCGCATCCCCATGCCGCGCGGCGCGCAGGCGCAGCGGGAGATGCTGCGCGCGCTGATGAATGTCCGCCCGCCGGAGCCTGCCAGCGGCGAGTTTCTGGCCGTGCAGGACGACTATCTGCGCCAGGCCATCGCGGAAAAGGGCGTCACGTCCCTTGACGATCTGAAGCCCGTGGCGGGGGAGCTGTACCTCTGGCAGGGGGACATCACCACGCTGGCGTGCGACGCCATCGTGAACGCCGCCAACAGCGGCATGCTGGGCTGCTTCCGCCCCAACCACAACTGCATCGACAACTGCATCCACACCTTCGCCGGCATCCAGCTGCGGCTGAAGTGCGCGGAGATTATGGACGCCCAGGGCCATGAAGAGCCCACCGGCCGGGCCAAGATCACCCCGGCGTACAATCTGCCAAGCCGCTGGGTCATCCACACCGTCGGCCCCATCGTGGACGGGCTTTTGACGCAGGCGCACCGCGCCCAGCTCGCCTCCTGCTATCGCGCCTGCCTGGACATCGCAGCGGAAAACGGCTGCGGGAGCATCGCCTTCTGCTGCATCTCCACCGGCGTCTTCGGCTTCCCGAAGCGCGACGCGGCGGAGATCGCCGTGCAGACGGTGAGAGACTGGAAAGCGGAAAATCAAAGCGCCATCCGCGTCATCTTCAACGTGTTCGGGGAGGCGGACCTTGCGATCTATCGAGAGATCCTGTGATACGAATAAACCAATGCGGACGGCCCCGTTCGGGAGCCGTCCGCAATTTTTGTATTGACATAGGGCGTTCAGCCGCTGATCTTCTCAAAGTCCTCCGGGCCGTGGTGGCACAGCGGACACTCAAAATCCGCCGGCAACTCCTCGCCCACGTATTCATAGCCGCAGACCTTGCAGCGCCAGACCGTTGTTTTGGTCTGCGCCGGGGCGGGGGCGGGCTTGATGCTGCTCTGGTAATAGGCATAGGTGGCGGGGGCAAGGTCATTTTGCCGGATGGCGTCCTCCACCTCAGCGATGAAGAGCGTGTGGCTGCCCAGATCCTGGGACGAGACCACCCGGCAGGCGAACACCGCCGGGGCAAAGGGGAGATAGCGCAGGCCGTTGGAAAGCCGCGGCGTGGCGTCGTCCCCGGCAAACTTGTCAACGTCCCGGCCGGACTGCATGCCGTAGTGGCGGAACAGGCCGAAGGGCGTGGTCTCCGGCAGAACGGAGACATTGAAGCGCCCGGTGGCGCGCAGCAGATCGCAGGTCAGGTTCTTGTTGATGACGCAGACGCTCAGGCTTTTCGGCTCTGAGGCGCACTGGATGACGGTGTTGACGATGCAGCCGTTTTCCCGCTCCCCGTCCCGCACGGTCAGAAGATAAAGGCCGTAGCTCAGCGAATAAAAGGCGGTTTTGTCCATGTTCAGCGTCCTCCTCGGCGGTATTTTGTCCATTGTAGCATGGTGTCAGCCGGAATGCAACGCCGTCAGCGGCGGGAGCGCTCCAGCCGCGCCTGGATGTAGGCCGGCACCGCCTCCGGCGCAATGTCCAGCGCCACGGCCAGCTCGCCGAAGAGCAGGGCCTCGCCCTCGCGCAGAAAGCGCTCGTCGACGGCGCCGAACTTCCGCTTTTCCCGCAAAAGCTTCTGCTTCTTGGCATAGATGGACATGGTCAGCGCCAGCACCTCGGCCGCCTCATGGCTCGTGATGGCCGCCTGGTAGCGCCCGGTCAGCTCCCGCAGCGCGCTGCACTCCACGGGCGGCGCCTCCACCGTCGGGATGCGGTCGATCAGCGCCTCAGCCTCGGCGCGGGTCAGCACCGGGCGCATGAACACCTTGCCCTGCACGGGCGTGGAAATGGCGCAGGTCTGGTACAAAGGCGACAGACGGTAAAACGCCTGGCCGTCGCGCTGCTCGATGGCCTCCACGCGGCAGACCCCTGTGCGTCCGTATACGATCAGGTCTCCGGGCGCAAACATGGCCGCACCTCGCTTTCCCTCGCGTCGTTTCCGCCCAGCTCACGCAGCACGCGCAGCACCACCACGGCGGAGATGCAGCCGGTCAGCAGATCGGAGACCGGCATGGAATACAGCACGCCGTCCAGCCCGAAAAAGCGGGGCAGCAGCAGCGCAAAGCCCACGCCGAACACCAGCTCCCGCATCAGCGAGATCAGCGCGGAGGGCAGGGCCTTTCCGATGGCCTGCAAATAGATGAAGGTGCCCTTGTTCACCGTGGCCAGCACCATCATGCACAGGTACACACGGAAGCTCTTTACGGCAAAGTCCGTGTAGTAGCGGCTCTCGTTTGCCGCGCCGAAGGCGGCGATGAGCTGCCGGGGCATCAGCTCCACCACCAGCAGCGCCGCCAGTCCCAGAATGGCCTCGCACGCCAGCAGGTGCAGGAAAAGCGCCCTGGCCCGGTCACGCCGCCCGGCGCCGATGTTGTAGCCCGCCACGGGGATGCAGCCCGCCGCCAGGCCCACGGCCACGGAGATCACGATCTGGAAAAACTTCATGACGATGCCCACCACCGCCATGGGGATCTGGGCATATTCCGCCTGGGAAAAGACCGGGTCCAGCCCGCCGTAGCGCCGCAGCATGTTGTTGATGGCGGCCATGGCCGCGACCAGGGAGAGCTGACTCAGCAGACTGGTGAAGCCCAGGGGCAGAAAGCGCCGCATCAGCTGCCCGTCCGGGCGGAAGCAGCGCCGGGTCAGCGTCACGGACTTCATGTGACGCAGATAATAGACGGCCAGCGCCGCCGTGACCACCTGGCCCAGCACGGTCGCCACCGCCGCGCCCATCATGCCCCAGTGCAGCAGGAAGATGGCCACCGGGTCCAGCACCAGGTTTACCAGCGCGCCGACGAGCGTCGAGACCATGGCGAAGCGGGGGCTGCCGTCGCTGCGGATGATGGGGTTCATGGCCTGGCCGAACATATAAAAGGGGATGCCCAGGGTGATCCAGAAGAAATACTCCTTCGCCAGGCGATAGGTCTCCTCGCTGACCGTGGCGCCGAAGAGCTTTAAAAGCGCATCGGAGAAGAGGAGGTACAGCGCCATGACCGCGACGCCGCTGAGCACCGACAGCGTCACGGCGCTGCCCACGGTGGCGGCGGCGTCCCGGCGCGAGCCGCGGCCCAGCGCGATGCTGACGAAGGCGCAGGCGCCGTCACCGATCATGACCGCCACGGCCAGCGCCACCACCGTCAGCGGGAATACGGCGGTGTTGGCGGCATTGCCGTGGGAGCCCAGATAGGCTGCGTTGGCGATGAAGAGCTGGTCGACGATGTTATACAGCGCCGCGACCAGCAGGGAAATGATGCAGGGGACGGAGTATCTGCGCATCAGAACGCCGATGCGCTCCGTCTCCAAAAAGCTGTTGGCCTTCTGTTCCATGGAAAACACACCTCAACAAAACGGAATGAAAAGGAGCAGCACCCCTGCTAAGTCGGACTTACGCAAGAGTGCTGCTCACTTACAAAGTCATTATACCACCCCGGCGCTCGGCAATGCAAAGGGCATTTTCACGAAAGTTTCCCGGCGGAATCGGTAAAATCACGAAAAAGTGCTGGAATCCGATGCGGATTTGTTGTACGATAATAAACTAGAGAACTAGTTGTCCCGGCCCGGACGGGCCGGAGCAAGCAGCAGATAGATCGGAGTTAAGCAGATGAAATTTCGCGCGGCGCTTCTCGCGATTCTTGTGCTGGCGCTTCTGCTTCCCACAGCGGCCTTCGCCGCCGGGAACGAGAGCGCGCACGTCAACTATATCACCGACATCTTCAATGAGGAAAACGGCCTGCCCACCGGCGAGGCCAACGCCGTCGTGCAGGATGCCGCGGGCTATCTGTGGATCGGCAGCTACGGCGGGCTGATCCGCTTCGACGGGTCGAACTTCGTCAGCTTCAGTGACCGCCTGGCCAGCTCCGCCATCCGCTCGCTCTACGTTGCGCGGGACGGCGCGCTGTACATCGGCACCAACGACGCCGGGGCGTACCGCTTTGTCAATGACGCGTTCACCCACCTCACCGCCGAGGACGAACACAGCTTCCTCTGCGTCCGCGACTTCTGCGAGGACCGCTCCGGCCGCGTCTTCGTCGCCTCCACCGCCGGCGTCGCCCGCGTGGAGGGCGAGCAGCTTTTGCCCTATTCCTACGACGCCCTGTCCGGCGAGCATTTTCTGAACATCCTCGTGGACCGGGACGGCAACACCTGGGCCATGTCCGACAGCGGAAACGTCTGCGTGTTCAATGACAGCGCCTATGTCGCCACGGTGGCGACGGAAGAGCTGTTCGACAGCGGCACCATCTACGCCATCTGCTGCGACGGCAGCGGCGACGTGTACGTCGGCTCCTCCGAAGGCAGGCTGGTGAAGCTCAGCGACAGCCTCAGCACCGTCTCCGGCGTTTTGTCCACCTACCGCCGCACGGACTACGACCTGAGTGAGCTGGGCGCCGTCAACCGCATCAAGGCCCTGCCCGACGGCACGGTGATGCTCAGCGGCTTAAGCGGCTTCGGCCTTCTGGACGGCTCCGGCGCGTTCCACCGCGTGGACAAGCAGGCGGACAACAGCCTCTCCGCCAACTGGGCGGAGACCGACCATGAGGGCAACCACTGGGTGGCCTCGTCCAACTACGGCCTGGTGCGCTACAGCGTGGGCTGCTTCGACAGCTGCAACTACAATTCCAACCTGGGCGATTACACCATCAACGCCGTCGCCAAATGCGGCGATCGCTTCTATCTGGGCACGGACAGCGGCATGCTGGTCTTTGATTCGGACTGGAACATGCTGGAGACCTCCCTCACCGAGACCATGCAGGGCATCCGCGTGCGAAACGTCACCGTCGACGCTGCCGGGCGCGTCTGGATGGCCAGCTATTCCAGCCACGGCGCGGCCTGCTATGACCCCGCCGCCGACACCCTCGCCGACTTCGGCGAGGCCCAGGGCATCCTGAGCGAAAAGCTGCGGGTGGTCTACCCGCTTTCCGACGGGCGGATGCTGGTGGGCAGCCAGTCCGGCGTCAACATCATCGAAAACGGCGCCGTCACCCGCAGCATCTCCGCCGCCGACGGCCTGGAGACCGCCTCCATTCTCTGCGCCATGGAGCTGGACGGCCGCGTCTATGTCGGCACGGACGGCAGCGGCATCTATGAGATCACCGACAGCGGCCTTCGCAGCCTCAGCTTTGCCGAGGGGCTGACGCAGGGCGTGGTGCTGCGCATGGAGCCCGACGCCGACGGCAACGGCAATTTCTTCGTCTGCGCGGGCGATAAGCTCTTCTATTACGAAAACGGCGCCTTCCGCGTCCTCAGCGGCATAGAGGCCGGCGCCGGCAGCATCTACAGCATCTATGACGTGAACGGGCGGCTGTGGCTGCTGCAAAACGGCGGCATCTACACCGCGGAAAAGGCCGGCGTGCTCAACGGCATGGACGTCTACACTGCCGATTACGGCGTCAAGTGCGGCCTGACCGGCACCCTCAGCGCCAACACCTGGAACTGGATGGACTCCGACGGCGCACTCTACATGCCCACCCGCAGCGGCGTCAGCGTCTTCCACTTCTT
>SVKR01000021.1 GCA_015068365.1 Oscillospiraceae bacterium | reverse complement strand
GCTTGAAAAGCAAAAACCGAAACATTGAAAAATGTTCCGGTTTTTGCGAAGATTAAACGTGCAGGGGGACTCCCGTCCCCCCTCACACCCCCCCATGCAAAACGGTTCCTTTACAAAACAGGGTTTGTCTACAGTCTGAAAACGCGTTGAGAAAGGCTTTCTCAACGCGTTTTCCCATTAATATTCAAAATAAGTTCAAAAACCAGGCTGCCAGAAGCGCGTGGCAGAGGAATATGAGCGGGATGCCGATGCGAAAGGCGCGCTTTCGCGTCTTGTGGCGGAACAGCAGCATCCCCAGAAGCCCGCCGGCGCTGCCGCCGAGGACGGCCAGAGCCAGAAGCGTGGTCTCCGGCGTGCGGCGCGCGCCGCGGCGCGCCGCGGCCTTGTCCCGGCCCATGAGCGCAAACAGCAGCAGGTTCAAAGCGAGCAGATACGCTCCGGCGGCGTAGTACAGCATCTCATTTCTTCCTTCCGCGCCCGGCGGGACGCGCGTTCTTTTTGGCCTTCGGCCTGGCCCAGCCGGCCTTGTATTCCGGTTTTTTCGCCTTCGGCGGCGGGGCGGGATCCGGCGCTTTGGGCGCTTTGGTCGTTTTTTTGTCGGGTTTCGGCGCGCTTTTTCCGCCGGGCTCCGGGCGCACAAGGCAGTCCGGGCCGTAGCCGATCAGGTCCTCGCGCCCGGCGCGGCGCAGCGCCTCCAGCACGGTCCTGCGGTTTTCCGGGCGGCGCCACTGCAGCAGCGCGCGCTGCATCCGCTTCTCCTCCGGGTCGCGGGGGACATAGATGCTGGCCATGGTGCGCACGTCCAGGCCCGTATAGTACATGCAGGTGGACAGCGTCCCCGGCGTGGGGTAGAAATCCTGCACCTGCTCCGGCTGGCGGTGCTGGCGGTTTAAGTAGCAGGCCAGCTCGATGGCGTCATTCAGCGTGCAGCCGGGGTGGGAGCTCATGAGATAGGGCACGGCGAACTGCTCGCGCTCATAGCGCTCGTTCAATCGGCGGTAGCGGTCCAGAAACTGCTCGTAGACCCCGATGCGGGGCTTGCCCATGTAGTCCAGGACGCTGTCCACGCAGTGCTCCGGCGCGATGCGCATCTGGCCGGAGATGTGGTACTGCACCAGCTCGGCGAGGAAGGGGCTGCCCCGGTCCTCCAGCAGATAGTCATAGCGCACGCCGGAGCGCACGAAGACCTTTTTCACCCCCGGCAGGGCGCGCAGCCGCCGCAAAAGGTGCAGATAGCCGCTGTGGTCGGCGTCCAGATGCGGGCAGGGCTCCGGGCAGAGGCAGGCGCGGTGGGCGCACATGCCCACTTCCTTCTGCCGGGCGCAGGAGGCGTGGCGGAAGTTGGCCGTGGGGCCGCCCACATCGCTGATGTAGCCCTTGAAATCCGGCAGGCGCGTCAGCGCCTCGGCCTCGCGCACGACGCTGTCCTCCGTCCGGGCGGTGACCATGCGGCCCTGGTGGAAGGCCAGCGCGCAGAAGTTGCAGCCGCCGAAGCAGCCCCGGTTGTGGGTGATGGAAAAGCGCACCTCGTCAATGGCGGGAACGCCGCCCATCGGCTCGTACATGGGGTGATAGGTGCGGGTATAGGGCAGCTCGGCCACGGCGTCCAGTTCCTCGCCGTCCAGCGGCATGGCCGGGGGGTTGACCACCAGCGTCCAGAGCCCGTGGGGCTGCAAAAGCCGTCTGCCCCGGATGGGGTCATGCTCGGCGTACTCGGTCACGGCGGCGCGGGCATAGGCGCGCTTGTCGTCGCGCACGGCCTCAAAGGAGGGCAGGGCCAGCCCCTCGGGGGGCTGCTTCGTCAGGTAGGCGGTGCCGGGCACCTCGGTGATGGAGGAGACCGGGCGCTTTTTCTTCAGCGCCGCGGCGATGCTGCGCGTGGCGCGCTCGCCCATGCCGTAGACCAGCAGATCCGCCCCGGAGTCCACCAGCACGCTGCGGCGCACCGCGTCGTCCCAGTAGTCATAGTGGGCGAAGCGGCGCAGGCTGGCCTCCAGCCCGCCGATGACGATGGGGCAGTCGGGAAAGGCCTCCCGCGCGCGGTTGGCATAGACGATGACCGCCCGGTCCGGGCGCAGGCCGGAGCGCTTGCCGGGGGAGTAGAAATCCTCGCTGCGGCGGCGTTTCGCCGCGGTGTAGTGGGCTACCATGGAGTCCAGGTTCCCCGCGCCGATGAGCACCCCCAGCCGGGGGCGGCCCATGGCGGCAAAGGCCTCGGCGCTGTGCCAGTCCGGCTGGGCCAGCACCGCCACGCGGTAGCCCTCCGCTTCCAGCACCCGGCCGATGACCGCGGCGCCGAAGGTGGGGTGGTCCACATAGGCGTCGCCGGTGACCAGAAGGAAATCATACCACCACCAGTCGCGCCGGTGCATCTCCTCTTTTGAGACAGGAAGAAAGGAAAGAGCGTCCATATCCGTCTCCTTAAAGCTTCTGTAATGGGCCGTAATACCAGCCGGAAACGCCGTTGTGCTTCACCAGGAAGCCGCGGCTCGTCTCCTCCACGACGGAGACCGTGTCGCCGGCGCGGAGGGGCAGCACATAGTCCGTGCTGTCGTTGATGGCGCACTCGCTGCGCGCGCCGTTATCGTCGTAGAGGTAGCGGGTGAGCACGTCCATCTCATAGCCCGTGCGCAGATGGCGCACGCGGGAAAACTCCGCGCCGCGCTGCAGCACGCGCACCTGCGCGTCCCCCCAGCGGATGTAATAGCTGCGCGCGCCCTCGTTCTGGTCTGCCAGCACGCGGGCGAGGGGGAAGGGGTCATAGGCCAGGAAGGAGAAGTCCTCGCTCCGTGCATCGGGCAGGATGAGGGCATTGAGCTGCCCGTCGTCTTTCAGAACGCAGCCGCCGTCGATGCTGGCGATGCGCTTTTCCCGGTCGATGATGGGGTTGGCGTCCACGATGTTCTCGTGGTAGAGCACCACCGGCCAGTGGCCGACGATGACCCACTTGTCAAAGCGGCGCGGCGTGGTCAGAAAGTGGTCGTATTTCATGCAGGCCCAGCCGTCCCAGCGTTCGGGCGGGCCTTCGGGCAGACCGCCGTGCACCACGGTGAAGCCCGGGGTGTCCAGCACCTCCGGCATGGCGCGCAGGAAGGCGAACTCCTCCGGGTAGTGCGCGGCCAGCGCATCGCGCATGGCGGGATAGTCCATGTCCGGGGACACGGCGATGCCCAGCTCAGCGCACATCTGCCGGGCCAGGCAGAAGGGCTTGTTGTTGATGTACCAGAGGTTGTCCTCCACGGTGCCGACCTCGTACATCAGCGGGATCCACCAGTCGCAGTTGCCGGAGACGGCATAGACCGTGTGGGTCTTGGAAAGCGCCGTCACATAGCGCAGGGTGTCCAGGCTCTGCCGGCCCTTTTCCAGCAGGTCCCCGGCCAGGATCAGGATGTCCGCCGGGGAAAACGCCGCCTTTTCCAGCAGCCCCCGCAGATAGGGCAGATTGCCGTGGACGTCGGAAACGAACAGAATGCGCCGCCCGGCGGGCAGGGCGAGGCGCTCGATCCGGGCCGGGCGCGTCCGCTGCGGGCGGATGGGACTTCGTCTTGCGCCCATGCTCACAGCTCCTTTTCCAGAACCAGCAGCCGGGTGGAGACCCCCTCGGTCTCACCCACGGTGCGAAAGCCGTATTCCTCATAAAAGCGCAGGGCGCCGGTGTTGCCCTCATAGACGCTCAGGCGCACGGCGCGGCGGCCCAGGGCGCGGAAGCGGCTGACCGCGTGGCCGATGAGCTGGGCGCCGAGCTGCATCCGGCGGTACTGCGGCTCGATGTAGCAAAGGCAGATCCAGCCCAGGCCCTCCTCCGCGCCGCGAAGGGTGTCCAGCTCGGTGATGCCGACGCGCTCGCCGTCCGGGCGCAGGATGCACACCAGCGCGTCCGGGTCGGCCAGGACGTGGCGCTTCGCCGCGTCGAGGTACACGCCGGGGAAAAAGCCCTCCAGATCGCCGTGGACATCCTGCCAGGTGCGGCGGTAAAAATCGGTGTAGACCCTTGGGTAGCGCTCCGGGTCCAGGCGCTCAAAGCGCACGTTGTTCATGTCCTTCGCCCCGCTCTGCCGCCACCAGGTCTGGCGGGCGAAGGTGGAAAGCTCGGGGGGGAGGTGCTTCGTATCGCAGGCATAGAGGACGCGCAGCGTCTCCCCCTCCGCCTCCAGCAGCGTGACGGCGGTGTTGTCCCCGTGGGGGACCAGGGCGATCTCCGACGAGGGGACGGCGAGGATGTCCGCCGTCAGGGCCCGGATGGCCATGCCGTGGCTGACGCAGACGACGGTCTGCCCGTCGTGCCGGGCGGCGATGTCCGTCACGGCGGCGCGCATCCGCTGCGTCAGGGCGGCAAAGCTCTCCGCCCCCGGCACGCGCCAGGCGGCGGGGTCGTCATTGAAATTGTGCAGCTGCTCCGGGTCCCGGTATTGCAGATCGCCGAAGGGCTGGTCCTCCCAGGGGCCGAGGTAGAGCTCCCGCAATCGCGCATCGGTGTGCAGCTGCAGGGGGTGATAGCGCAAAATCGCCCCGGCGGTGGCGCGGGTGCGGGCCAAGTCGCTGGAGTAGACCGCGTCAATGCGCTCATCGCGGAAGCGCTCCGCCAGCGCGGCGATCTGCCGCTGCCCCTTGGCGGACACCGCTCCGTCATAGTGGCCCTGGGCCCGCCGATAGATATTTCCCTCGGCCTCTGCGTGCCGGATGAGATAGACTCTGGTCATAGAAATTCTCCGTTGCGCATTGACGGAAAAAACCGCAGCGCATATAATACTGTTGATAATTATAATGATTATCGGATGGCGAAAACAATCGTTACTTCGATTGTTTTCGCTGCCAAACGACACGTTTGGCAGCGAATGATTTGAAAAATCATTCGCCCGATGCTCATTGCAATGAATACATGGCAAAACAGCGTTGCTG
>SVKR01000020.1 GCA_015068365.1 Oscillospiraceae bacterium | reverse complement strand
GCCCGCGCCCACGGATGAGCCGGCGCCCACGGATGAGCCGGCGCCCACGGATGACCCGGCGCCCGCGCCGGACGACATACCCGAACCCACCGCGCCGGTGGACAGCGAATGAGATTTCCCCCATTTCAGAAATGAGTTGAGGATAACTACATGGATCAGAAGAAAACATTTTACATCACGACCCCGATTTACTACCCCTCCGCCAAGCTGCACATCGGCCACGCCTACTGCACCGTGGCGACGGACGCCATCGCGCGCTACAAGCGCCTGTGCGGCTATGACGTCATGTTCCTGACCGGAACGGACGAGCACGGCCAGAAGATCGAGGACAAGGCCAGAGAGGCCGGGGTGACCCCCAAGCAGTTCGTGGACGCCATCGTCGAGGGCGAAAAGGGCGTCAAGGACCTGTGGAAGCTGATGAACATCAGCAATGACCGTTTTATCCGCACCACGGACGAATATCACGAAAAGTCCATTCAGCGCATCTTCCGGAAGATGTACGACAACGGCGACATCTACAAGGGCAAGTACGAGGGGCTTTACTGCACCCCCTGCGAGAGCTTCTGGACCGAGAGCCAGCTGGTGGACGGCAAGTGCCCCGACTGCGGACGCGAGGTCAAGTGGGCGGAGGAGGAGGCTTACTTCTTCCGCGCCAGCAAGTATGCCGACCGCGTGCGCAAGCTGCTGACCGAGACGGACTTCCTGGAGCCGAAAAGCCGCGTGAACGAGATGGTCAACAACTTCATCGACTGTCCCGGCGGATTGCAGGACCTCTGCGTGTCCCGCACCAGCTTCTCCTGGGGCGTGCCCGTGGACTTCGACCCGAAGCACGTGGTCTATGTCTGGCTGGATGCGCTGTTCAACTATGTCACTGCCCTGGGCTATGAAAACGAGGCGCACGACGATCTGGAAAAGTACTGGCCCGGCGTGAACATCGTCGGCAAGGAGATCGTGCGCTTCCACTCCATCTACTGGCCCGCCTTCCTTATGAGCGTGGGCCTGCCCCTGCCGAAGAAGGTCTACGGCCACGGCTGGCTGGTCATCGACGGCGGCAAGATCTCCAAGAGCAAGGAGAACAAGTCCGTCAACATCATTGACCCCTATGTCCTGGCGGAGCGCTACGGCGTGGACGCGCTGCGCTTCTTCCTGCTGCGCACCTTCCCCTTCGGCGCCGACGGCAACTTCTCCAACGAGCTGCTCATCAGCACCATCAACACCGACCTGGCCAACGACCTGGGCAACCTTCTCAGCCGCAGCACAGCCATGGTGGAAAAGTACTTCGGCGGCACCTTGCCCACCGAGCAGGCCGAGGGCGCGGAGGACGCTGCGCTTCTGGCGCTGGCGGAGGGCCTGCGGGACCGCTACAGCGCCCAGATGGAGCGCTTCCAGCTCCAGAACGGCCTGGCGGAGACCTTTGCCCTCATTCAGCGGGCCAACAAGTATATTGACGAGACCGCGCCCTGGGCGCTGGCGAAGGATATGGACACCAACGGCCCCCGCCTGGCCCGGGTGCTCTATAACCTGCTGGAGTGCTGCCGCATCGCCGGCGTGCTGCTGACGCCCTTTATGCCGGAAAGCTGCGAAAAGCTCTTTGCCCAGATCGGCGCCGAGCCCGGCGAGCGCACCTGGGACAGCATCGCCGCCTGGGGCGGACTGCGCGCCGACGCCGCCGTCACCAAGGGCCCGGCCCTGTTCCCCCGCATCGACGCCAAGCGCGAGATGGAGGAGCTGGAGGCCATGGCCGCCGCGGCGAGTACGCCCGAGGCCCCGCAGATCGAGCTGGAGCCGCTGTCCGGCGAGCCGGTGGACTTCGATACCTTCTGCCGCAGCGACTTCCGCGCTGTGAAGGTGCTGGAGTGCGAGGCGGTGAAGAAAAGCGACAAGCTCCTGCGCTTCACGCTGGATGACGGCAGCGGCACGCCCCGCCAGATCCTCTCCGGCATCCACAAGTTCTATGAGCCGGAGCAGCTTCTGGGCAAGACGCTGCTGGCCATCGTGAACCTGCCGCCCCGCAAGATGATGGGGCTGGAAAGCTGCGGCATGCTCATCTCCGCCGTCCACAAGGAGGGCGGCGAGGAAAAGCTGCACCTGGTCATGCTGGACGATGCCATCCCCGCCGGCGCAAAAATGTGCTGAGCGAAAACCCAAAAACCGCCAAAACCGCCCGGTAACACCGGGCGGTTTTTCATATCTGCGCGGTGCACGGCATAGCTTTTGGTAAGAAGGAAAGGGGGGCTATGCCATGCCTTACGGGGAAACCGAGCGCGCCGCGGCAGCGGCGAAGCGGCCGAATAACCTTACGCTGGAGGGGCGGCGCAGGCTGACCGTCTCCGGCGTGGAGGAGGTGGAGCGCTTTGACGAAAACGAGATCGCCCTGCGCACCGGGGAGGGCCGGCTGATCATCTGCGGGGAGGGGATGCACGTCAACGGCCTGAGCGTGGACAAGGGCGACGTGTCCGTCCAGGGGCGCATCGACGAGCTGCGCTATGAAGATTCCGCGCCGGAAAAGGGCTTCTGGGCGCGGCTGTGGCACTGAAAAGCGCGCATGGAACTGTCCTTGCACCGCCAGGTGCTGGAGCTGGCTGCCACGCT
Organism: Oscillospiraceae bacterium; assembly: GCA_015068365.1. Lineage (GTDB taxonomy): Bacteria > Bacillota > Clostridia > Oscillospirales > Oscillospiraceae > SVKR01. The sequence continues at coordinate 19,570 of SVKR01000020.1, read as the reverse complement.
GCTTCTGGGCCTGGCCCTGGGGGGAGTGTACTGCGTGCTGGGCGAGCTGCGCAGGTGTATGGGGCGGGCAGCGGGGCTGCTGCTGGATGCGCTTTTCTGCGCCGTGTTCGCCGGGGCGCTGTTCGCCTTCGGCATGGGCCCGGGGCAGGGGACGCTGCGGCTTTACATGCCGCTGCTGGCCCTCGCCGGGCTTGCGCTGTTCGACGCGCTGTTCGGCCCGGCCGCCCGCCGGGGGACGCGTGCGCTCCTGCGCATGGCCGGGCGGCTGTGGGCAAAGCTGCGAAGGCCGCTGGAAATCCTTTGGAAATCTGTAAAAAAATTTGAAGTTTTTTTAAAAAACATCTTTTCAAGCGCAGCAAAAAGGTTTACAATAACCAATAATAATGCAACCAGAGGATTGCGCCGGCCCGGTTCGGCACGACGCGGCAAGGAGACGGCCCATGAAGCTGAAGCGTTCCAGTATACTTATGAAGATCGTGATCCTGGCGCTGCTGGTTTACGCGGCCATCACGCTGGTGGGCGCAAAAAACCGCATTGCCGCCGCCAGAGAGGACCAGGCGCTGCTGCAGGCGAAGGTGGACGCCGCCCTGCAGGAAAACGCCGAGCTGGAGTATGACGTGGCCCATGCCGCGGACCCGGAGACCATTGAGTCCATCGCCCGCACGAAGCTGGGGCTGGTCATGCCCGGCGAAAAGATCTTTTACGACGTGGGCAACTGACAGATCAGACGAGAAATAACGACGAGGTTTCTATGCACTTGGAAGTGGGAGCTGTCCTGGAGGGCAGAGTGACGGGGATCACGGCCTTTGGCGCTTTTGTGGCCCTGCCGGAGGGCAAAAGCGGCCTGATTCATATCTCCGAGGTCGCCAATACCTATGTGAATGACATTCATGAGTTTCTGTCCGTCGGACAGACGGTGAGAGTCCGCGTGCTCAGCATCAGTCCGGAGGGGAAGATCAGCCTCTCCGCCAAGCGGGCTGCCGACCCGGCCCCGGCCAATGCGCCGCGCCAGAGCGCGCCGCGCCCTGCGGAGCGGGAGGCGGAAGCGCGCGCTCCCCAGGTCTATGTCCCCACCAAGTCCGGCGATCCGAATTTTGAGGACAAGCTCAAGCGTTTTATGCAGGTTTCCGACAGCAAAATGTCCGGCAACCGCCTGTTCGAGAACCAAAAGCGCAGCCGGGGCAGAAGAAAATGATCTCTGATCAACGGAGCGGCTCAAGTGCAGCCGCTTCGTTTTTTTCTTGTAATCTGCGCGGGAATGGAATAGAATAAAGACAGGCTTTGACAATTTCTGACGATGAAAGGGAGGCTGACCATGCGGATCTACGATATTTCCCGCACGCTGCAGGAAGCGCCGGTCTACCCCGGAGACAGCGCGCCGCTTTTGACGCGCCAGCCGGGGACGCCCGGCGGACCGGATCAGTTTTTGCTGACGGCCACGGCCCATTCCGGCACCCACGCAGACGCGTTTTCCCACTTTCTGCCTGACGGCAGCAGCATAGATCAGATGCCGCTGGAGCTGTACTGCGGCCCCTGCCGGGTGCTGACGGTGCCCGGCGGGCAGCTTGTCCGGATGGACGATCTCCGCGGGCGCATCAGCGGGGCGGAGCGCATCGCCCTGCGCAGCGGCGGTGCGTCCTACTTGTGCGAAGAGGCCGCGGAGTACATCGCCGCCTGCGGCGTGCGCGCCGTGGTGACCGATGCGGTCAGCATCGGCCCGGAGGACAACGAAGCGGCCATCCACACGATCCTGCAGCGCGGCGGCGTCGCCATCGTGGAGAACGTCGTGCTGGACGCGGTCGCGGACGGGGACTATCTGCTCTTTGCCTTCCCGCTGAAGCTGGGCGGCGCGGACGGGGCCCCGGTGCGGGCCGTGCTGCTGGGACCGGGGAAGTGAAGCTGTCCCGTTCTGACATAGGAATACCATGGAAGGAGACTGTCCCTATGAAAAAACTGATCTCTCTGATTCTCTGCCTGCTGCTCCTGGCCTGCCTGCCCGTGGCCGCGCTGGCCTACGATGTGGTCCTGTCCCCTCAGAACCTGAGCGTGGATGGCCAGCTGATCGACTGCGAAAAATACAACATCGACGGCAGCAACTATTTCAAGCTCCGGGATCTGGCCTATATCCTCATGGGCACCGACGCCCAGTTCGGCGTCAGCTACAGCGCCGAGGAAAACTCCATCCTCATCGTCCCCGGCATGCCCTATGAGCCCGTGGGCGGCGAGCTGGAGCCCGGAGCGGACAAATCCTCCAGCGCCGTGCCCTCCGCCCAGAGCGTCCTCCTCAACAATGCCCGCCCCGAGGGCCTTTCCGTCTATAACATCGGCGGCAACAACTTTTTCAAGCTGCGGGACCTGGCACCGCTGCTGGGCTTCACCGTGGACTATGACGCGGACACCAACACCGCCGTCATCCTCACCAGCGCGCAGATGGCCGCCTTTGACGCGGTCTGGAACTGGATGCAGGAGCACTATACCCACGAGATCGACAACGGCGTCCGCTACTACAAGATGGAGGAGAAGACGGGGGACAACGGCGACTCCGTGGAGTTCTGGCTGGGGACCGCCCCCGCGGAGGCATACGGAAGCGAGCCGGTGCTGGTGCTCTATGAGCGCTATTTCTGGTCTGACGGCAACGTCGCAGAGACTTGGCTTTACCTGACGCGGGAGGGCCGGCCCTACAGCGCGCTCAATGAATATTACATCACCTACAGCCAGACGAGTACCGACCCGGATTATTCCGTCACGGTGACCGTCGACCCCGCCGCCTTTGACCAGGCCGTCCCGCTGTCCCTCGACAGCTGTGAGCCCGCCGATCTGGAGCAGGAGTATCAGGATATCCTCGCGGGCAATGTGACCATGACCATCTCTGGGCTGGTGAAGCGCTTCAACGAGCTTTTGAGCAGCACCCCGGAGCTCTACGCCGTGGCCAGCATGTGGGACTTCGGCTTCACCGGCGCGGCGCTGCCGGGTTAAACTTGATATCGCATCAAAAGTCCAAAACGCGAGGGAGATCGCTCCCTCGCGTTTTTGCGCCAAAGCCGAGCGGCCGGCGCGCCGGCTCTCATTTCTCTTTGGTGTTGATTTGATACGTCCGCCGGGTTTGTTCGGCGAATTGAATGAAGCGCTTCCAAGGCTCCCCTTACACAGGGGAGCCTTCTGGCGCTGCTTCCTGGCTTTGGTAAAATCGACGGAGTTGAGATCCGGCAACCCTTAAGAGAAAAGGGAGCGTGCCGGGTTTTCCTTGACATTGGGCCTGTCTGGGAATAAAATAAACGGTAGCGATTTCTTACATAAAAAACTATTTATATCAGAAGGAGATATGTCTTATGGATGCAACGAAGCTTTTTGATCTGACTGGCAAGAATGCCATCATTTTCGGCGGCGCCGGCGGCCTGGGCCAGCTGGTTGCCGAGGCCTTTGCCCAGTGCGGCGCGAAGGTCGCCATCGCCTCCCGCGGCGAGGAGAAGCTGGCCAAGGCCTGCGCCGAGCTGAAGGAGAAGACCGGCAAGGACTTCAAGTACTATGTCTGCGACGCCACGGACGAGGCCGCTGTTGCTGCGACCGCGAAGAAGGCGAATGAGGAGATGGGCCCCATCACCATCCTTGTGAACAGCCAGGGCATGAACAAGAAGCATCCCCTGGAGGAGTTCCCTGTGGACGAGTTCGAGGCCGTCATGAAGGCCAACGTCACCTCCGTCATGCTCACCGCAAAGTATTTCGCGCCCTACATGAAGGAAGTCCACTACGGCAAGATCGTGAACGTCACCTCCGTCCGCGGCAAGATCGCCACCAAGGGCCCCGGCAACGCGGCGTACTGCTCCTCCAAGGGCGCTCTGGACATGCTGACCAAGGTCCTGGCGGCTGAGCTGGGCCCGGACGGCATCACCGTCAACGGCTTCGGCCCGAACATCATGGCCACCCCCATGATGACCAAGGTCTTCGAGATGCGCGCCAAGGAGGCCGGCATCACCGTCGAGCAGTATCTGAAGAACCAGGCCGCCGGCCTGCCCCTGCGCCGCATGTCCGATCCGGACGACTGCGTGGGCACCGCGCTGTTCCTGGCTGCCCCGGCCAGCGATTTCATGACCGGCAACATCCTCTATCCCGACGGCGGCCTGACCGCGATCGGCTGAGTTTAAACGCAGGAGGAGCGAACATGGCAAAGTTTATTACCGCCGCTGAGGCGGCCAAGCTGATCAAGGACGGCGACAGCATCGGCGTCGCCGGCATGGGCCTGTCCGGCTTCCCGGAGGAGGTCATCTGCGCCATCCGTGACGAGTTCAAGGCCACCGGCCATCCCCGCGGCCTGGAGCTGCATCAGGGCAGCGCCATGGGCGACTGGGGCGTGGGCAACGCCTATGACGGCTGGGATCTCACCAAGCGCGAGACCCCGCTGGACGTGGCCGAAGTCGGCGCCCGCGGCCTGAGCCGTCTGGGCGAAGCCGGCCCCGGCCTGGTTGCCAAGTGGTACGGCGCCCATGTCGGCAGCGCCTTCGCGCTGCGCGACCAGGCGGCCAACAACCAGCTGGAGAGCTGGTGCCTGCCCCAGGGCATCGCCGTCTCTCTCTGGCGCGAGATCGGCGCCGGACGCCCCGGCCTGCTGAGCAAGGTGGGCCTCGGCACCTTCGTTGACCCCCGCGTGGAGGGCGGCCGCATGAACCAGGTCACCAAGACCGACGTGGCCGAGCTGGTGAACTTCAACGGCGAAGAGTACCTGTACTACAAGTCCTTCCCGCTGAACGTGGCGCTGCTGCGCGGCACCGTTGCCGACGAGAACGGCAACATCTCCTTCATGAACGAGTCCATCATCAATGAGGGCCTGGCGGTCGCCACTGCGGCCCACAACTCCGGCGGCATCGTCATCGTCCAGGTGCAGTACCTGACCAAGAACGACACTCTGCTGCCCAAGGATGTCCGCATCCCCGGCATCCTGGTGGACTATGTCGTCGAGGCCAAGGACCCCATGAGCTGCTGGCAGACCGAGGGCAAGTATTGGGAGCCGGCCTTCTCCGGCCAGATCCGCCGCCCCATGGGCTCCATCCCCACCATCCCGCTGAGCGAGCGCAAGGTCATCGCCCGCCGCTGCGCCGCCGAGGTCAAGAGCGGTTACGTTCTGAACCTGGGCGTCGGCATGAGCGCGGACGTGGGCAGCATCCTGGCGGAAGAGGGCTACATCGACCGCATCACCATGTGCTGCGAGTCCGGCATGATCGGCGGCGTGCCCTGCGCGCTGCCCAACTTCGGCTCCAGCTACAACCCCGAGTGCGTGGTGGAGCACGGCGCCAGCTTTGACATCATCTCCGGCGGCGGATTGAACATGACCTGCCTCGGCATGGGCGAGTGCGACGGCGAGGGCAACGTCAACGTCAGCAAGTTCGGCCCGCGTCTGACCGGCCCCGGCGGCTTTATCGACATCACCAACGCCACCCCCAAGGTGGTCTTCTGCGGCACCTTCATGAACAAGGCCAAGCTCGCTGTCGGTGACGGCAAGCTGACCATCGTGCAGGAGGGCAAGGGCAAGAAGCTGGTCGGCCATGTGGAGCAGATCACCTTCGCCGGCAAGTACATCAAGCCCGGCCAGGAGGTCCTCTATGTCACCGAGCGCTGCGTCATGAAGATCATTGACGGTCAGATGACCATCATCGAGATCGCCCCCGGCATCGACCTGGAGAAGGACATCCTCGCGAACATGGACTTCAAGCCCGCCATCGCCAAGGACCTGAAGCTGATGGACGAGCGCATGTTCTCCGAGAAGTGGGGCGGCCTGGACGAGCTGTTCAACGAGTGAGCACCGCCCAAAACCGCTGAAAATCGCATAATATAGTTCAATCCCCCGGGAGTTTACTCCCGGGGGATTGTTTGTAGTTTGAAGATTCGGCTCGCAAGGCTCAGACGGCCTCGCGCCGGCGGATGGAGATGATGTACTCCACGTCGGTATTCTCGTCGTGGACATAGTCGGTCTTGAGATAGAGGGAGACCACCTCGTCCCGGGCATTTTTCAGCCGGAAGGGGAACTGGAAGTCCCGGCCCTCGGTAGCCGTGCTCACGGAGAGGCAGCGCAGGTTGGCCCGGTCCTCCTCCACGACGCGGCCCATGAAAGCGAGGCTGTTCAGCTCCGCCTCAAATTCCGCAGTGGAAAGGCCCAGCACCTCCTGCAATCCGTTCACGGCCACCTGGAAGGAGACATGGCCGCTGCGGCTGCGCATGAAGATGATGCTGTCGGAGGAGAAGCGGGAGAGCAGCCGCATCTGCCCCTGCAGCGCGGTGACCTCCGTGATGTCCTGCAGCGAGCAGTAATAGTGCCGCTCGCCCTTGACCGTCTCCATAAAGTAAATGTGCAGCATATAGCGGCCGAGGCTGCCGTCGGGACGGTAGACGCTCACCATGTCGGAAACGCCGTTGAGCCGGTCGGTCTCCGCCCGGTCGAGCATGGAGAAAAACCGGTCGCGGTCGGAGGGGTGGATGTAGTTCTGGATGTGGCAAATGCGCTCGGTGAAATCCTCGGCATCGACCAGCTGATAAAAGCGCTCGTTGAAGCGGATGATGTCCACGTTGCCGCCGACGCGGGAATAGAAGGCGACGGGGCCGAGGATGTTGTTGAGCATGACGTCGCTATAAATGTTGGCGTCCATGAACTCCCGGACGTGCAGCTCCTCGTTGGCCTTGAAGGAGATGCCGCTGTAGTCCATATTCCCGCCGTCACCGGCCAGCGCCTCGAAGTCCGCGGCGGGCATAGGGCGGTAAAAGCGGAAGCCCTGGATGTAGCGGCAGCCCAGATCGGCGAGATAGTTGGTCTGCTCCGCGGTCTCGACCCCCTCCACAATGACGGGGATGGCCATGGTCTTGGTCATGTTGAAGACGCTTTCGATGATGCGGATGCCCTTTTCGCTGTCCATGGCGTCGAGCTGGAGGAAGCGGGCGTCCAGCTTGATGGCGTCCACGCTGATGTCCCGCAGCATGTTCAGCGAGGAATAGCCGCTGCCGAAATCGTCCATCAGCACGGCAAAGCCCTCCCGCCGCAGCTCCGATACGATTTGGCTGATGCGCTCAGCGTCGCTGGCGTAGGCGGATTCGGTGACCTCCACCTTCAGCATGCCGGCGGGGATGCCGTACTTCTCCGACAGGGCCTTGAAGTGGGCGGGCACGTTGATGCTGAACATATCCAGCGGGGAGACGTTGACCGAGATGGGGATGGGCCGGTGCCCCGCGTCCATCCAGCGGCGCATCCACTGGCAGACCTGGTCCCAGACGTAGGTGTCCAGGTCGGTGACGAAGCCGTACTGCTCCAGGACCGGGATGAAGACGTTGGGCGGCACCATTTCGCCGTTCGGCTTGCGCCAGCGCGCCAGGCACTCCGCCCCGACGATGCGGTGGCTGGAGATGCGGCACTGGGGCTGCAGGCAGAAGAAGATCTCGCCGTTACGGATGGCGTCCTGGAAGTCCAGCAGCATCCGGTAGCTCTCCTCGGATTTGCCGCGCATCTCCGGCTGAAAGACGCACACGCGGGTCTGATAGCTGCGCTTGACCTCCCGAAGGGCAAGGGAGGCGTCGTCCAGCAGATCCAGCACCTGGGGCTTGCCCTCAAAGGGGCGCACGCCCACGGACGGCAGAAAGCCCAGCGCCGCGCCGTGGGAGGCGATGAGCTGCTGCAGCTCCCCGGTCAGGGCGTTGATCGCATCCAGGTCATAGGGTGCCAGCATGGCGAAGTTGTCCTGGCCCAGATAGCCGCACAGCGCGCCGTCGCGCTCCTCCCGCCCGGCGAGGCAGGCGCCGATCTCTGCCAGAAGCAGGTCGCCGGTGCTGCGGCCGTACCAGTCGTTGAACAGGCGGAAATGCTCCAGGTCGATCATGAGAAAGCTCCAGCCGCTTAAACCGGTGTCGATGCGCTTCTGGGCCTGGACGAGGAAGATGCGCTCACGCAGCAGGCGGGTGCGCGCGTCCAGAGAGTCCTGGATGCCGGGGGCGTAGGCGATCTTGCCGGACTCACGCGTTTTGCGGTTGTTGATGTCGAAGATGAAAAAGTGCACTACGCCCTCCGGCAGACCGTAGCGGGGGCCGGAGATGATGGTCAGCTTGGACCAAGACCACTCGCCGCTGAGGAGCTTATAGCGCAGCTCCATGCTGGCGGTGCCGGGCGGGTCGGACTGCTCCAGCCGGGCGCGCATCACGTCCGGGGCCGTCAGCGCGGCGTAATCTGCCCAGTCCGCCGGGTGCACCATGTTCCTGGAGAAGCGGAACACCTCCGCATAGCTGCCGCTGAGCAGCGGAACATGGTATTTCCCCGCCACATGATCCAGATTGACGCAGGTGTTGCTGTTCAGGTCGATCTCGATCCGCTCGTCAAAGGAGAGCTGATTCAGATACTCCGCGTAGGCCAGGGGGTTCGATTTCAGAACGTCAAGCAGGCTGGAAGCCATAAGCGCACCTCTGATTGCATGGGCCAGATGAAACTGCCCAAAATTCGACATTTTATTATTGAATTTTAACATAATCAAGCAAAAAAGGCAAGCAAATAATTGACGGTTTCACCAAAAGTCACGGCTTTTTTGACAAAAAAGTGCCACCGGAAAGCCGGCGGCACTTTTTGGATGCGATATGTACGATCAGGCGTAGCCCAGGATCCCTGTCATAAACGGGATGGCAAAGGCTGTGAACACCACGAACACAATGGATGGGACCCAGCCCTCCTTTACCATGTCCATGATGGAGTAGTAATGGAAACCGTAGGTGAACATGGGCACTGCGTCGGTGGGCAGCAGGAAGGTGACGCCGGACCAGAACGCGGTGATGACGGCCAGCGCGGTGGGGGAAGCCCCGGCGCTCTGCGCCAGGATGATGATGGGGGCCACGGCCAGACCCGCAACGGCGGGGCCGGAGGGGCAGAGCCAGTGCAGCACGCAGATCAGCGCGGACACGGCCAGGCAAACGACGGCGGGAGACCAGCCGGCCGCACCGCCCAGGGTGGAGCTGATGATCCAGGAGGCAGCGCCGGTGCTGAGGGCAGCCTCGGCCATGGCGCCGACACCGCCGACGAGGAAGGTGCCGTCCCAGCCGCCTTTTTCCACGTAATCCTGCCAGGTGATGACCTCAATGCCGGGGCACATGAACAGGCAGGTACCGAACAGGGCGACCACGGTGGTATTGAAGATGGGGATCCAGGTGCTGGCGATCCAGGTGACGAACATCAGAATGATGACGACCATGCACTTGATCTCACGGGAGGTCAGGGGGCCGGAGCCGGAGACCATCTCGTGGGCGATGCCCAGCGCCTCGTCAGAGATCTTTTCGGGCTTGTAGAACAGGCAGATCCACAGGGCGAAGAGAATGGCGCAGATCAGGCCGATGGGGTAGCCCATGATCATCCAGTCCAGGAAGGTGACGCGGATGCCCACGGCTTCCAGCGCGTTGATGGCGACGATGTTGGTGGGGCCGCCGGCGGGGGTCATAAAGCCGCCGATGACGCTGCCCGCGGGGATGCCGATCATCAGGCACTTGCCCAGGTTGCTGGTGCCGGGCTTGGGGTCGCCGTTGGCCTTCATGATGGCGATGCCCAGGCTGGCGAACAGGGCGCAGGTGGGGATGTTCGACATGATGGAGGACAGAACGGCGGTGCCGACGGTGAAGCCGAGGACCAGCTTGACCGGGTTGTTCTTGGACCAGGACAAAATGGCGCCGGCCATGCGGGTGGGGATGGTGGTGGAAGCCAGGGCAGTGGTGATCGACATGGTACCGACCATGAAGAAGAACACGGACCCGCCGAAGCCCTTGAACATTGCCGCAGGCGTCAGAACGCCCAGGAAGGGGAGCATGCAGCACAGCAGAATGGTGGTGACGGCCATGTTCATGGCCTCAGAGATCCACAGCACCAGAGCCGCAATCATAATGGCCAGGGCGGTCAGACCCTCACGGGACAGGCCCTCCGGCAGGGGAAGCACACGGGAAAGCACCAAAATCACGATGGCGATGGCGATCATGATCAGGGCTTTTGTGTTGGTTTTCGGTTTTTCTTTCAGCATCCTTTCATCAATCCTCCGTCTTTGGTTTTTTCTCTTCTTTTCTCTCTTCCGCGCCGCATACCATTGCGAACGCGTTCACATAAAAATACGTCTTCATACTAGCAAAATTTCAATTCAGTGTCAAGCAATCCGACACTAGTTATTAATATAACATCGCCCGTTCTGCCGCGCAATTCAGGAAAAAACGACGCCGGAAGCAAACTGCTTCCGGCGTCGGGCTTAAGTTCGATTATTTGCCCAGATAGCTGAGCAGCAGCTCCTGCAAAAGCTCATCCCGGTCGATGCGGGTGATGAGGCTGCGGGCGCCGTTGTAGTTGGTGATGTAGGTGGGGTCTTCGGAGACGATGTAGCCCACCAGCTGGTTGATGGGGTTGTAGCCCTTCACGAGCAGCGCGTTGTACACGGAGGAGAGGATTTCCTTGATCTGCGACTTATCTTCAATGGCGTCAAAGCGTCTGGTGACATCTTCCATGCTGCGATCCTCCCATGTCGAAATGTATTGCAGTTCCGAAATTGCGGAAAACTACCACATGTAGTTATTATACCAGCTTTTCGGCCCGTGTAAAGCGAAATATTGTTACGGTTGCGTTACAATTTTCCTCCGCGCGACCCCCCGGGAGCGCGTCAGCGGATGACGGCGCCGTGGCTGCGCTCCAGCGCGCTTAAGATGGCCTGCATGGTCTCCTCCGCGTGCTCCACGGTCAGCGTCTGGTCCTTGGCCCGCAGCGTCAGGGCAAAGGTGACGGACTTGAAGGTGGGCGGGATGGGCATGCCGCGATAGACGCCCACAAAGCGCACGTCCTCCAGATACGCCCCGCCGTTGGCGCGGATGCACTCCGTCAGATCGCCCACGGTCACTTCCTCGGCGCAGACGACGGAGAGGTCTCTGGTGGTGGCGGGGAAGCGGGGCAGCGGAACGTAGACCGGCGTGGCGCCGCGGAGGGAATGGAGGGTCTCAAACTCCAGCTCCGCGCAGTAGATGTCCTCATCCACGCCGTAGTTTTCCGCCACCAGCGGGTGGATCTGGCCGAGAACGCCCAGATACGTGTCGCCGGAGAAGACCCGGGCGCAGCGGCCGGGATGGTAGGAGGGGTTGCCGCGCTCCGGGACGAAGCGGACGGCGGGGACGCGCAGGATGTTCAGCAGCGTCTCCACCGCGCCCTTGAGGGCGTAGAAGTCGATGCCGTCGCCGTAAGCGCCGAGGGAGAGGATGCGCGGCTCGTCCGCCAGGCCGTCAGGCCGCTTGAAGTAGACCTTGCCCAGCTCGTAAAGCCGCACGGAGCGGTTGCGGAAAATATAGTTGCGCGCGACGATCTCCAGCATGCTGGGCAGAATGGTGGTGCGCATAATGGAGGTGTCCTCGCCCAGGGGGTTGAGGATCTTCAGGGAATCCCGGCGGGGGTCGTCAGCGCTCCAGCGGATCTTGTCGTAATAGCCGGGGCTGATGAAGGAATAGGTGATGATCTCGTCATAGCCCATGGCCCGGCAGCCCTCGCCCACGGCCAGCTCCGTCTGCTGGATGGGGGTATAGCCGCCGCAGGTGGTGTCGCCCCGCATCAGCGTGATGGGGATGTTGTTGTAGCCGAAGAAACGGGCGACCTCCTCGGCGATGTCGGAATAGTGGGCCACGTCGCCGCGCCAGGAGGGGACGAGGATGTCGTCACCGTCCAGCTCAAAGTCGAGCTTGCGCAGGATGGCCTTCATCTCATCGGCGGAGACGTCCGTGCCCAGAAGGGCGTTGATCTTCTCCGGCTCCAAGCGCACCACGGTGGTCTCCAGCGGCTTCGGCATCACGTCGATGATGCCGTCCACCACCTCGCCGGCGCCCAGCAGCTCCACCAGCTCGCAGGCGCGCTGCACGGCCTTGATGGTGTTCTGCGGGTCCAGGCCCTTTTCGTAGCGGGAGGAGGCGTCGGTGCGCATGCCCAGGGCCGTGGCGGTGCGGCGGACGGAGGTGCCGTTGAAGTTGGCCGACTCGAACAGCACCATGGCCGTGTCGCCCACGATCTCGCTGTTGGCGCCGCCCATGACGCCGGCGACGCAGACGGGCTTGTGCTCGTCGCAGATGCACAGCATCTTCTCCGTCAGCGCGTGGTCCTTGCCGTCCAGGGTCTGGATGCTCTCGCCGGGGCGCGCCGTGCGGACGATGATGTGCCCGCCGTCGACGCAGGAGAAGTCAAAGGCGTGCATGGGCTGGCCGTACTCCAGCATGACATAGTTGGTGATATCCACGATGTTGTTGATCGGGCGCACGCCGCTGGCGCGCAGACGCTGGCGCATCCACAGCGGGGAGGGCTTGATGACCACGTTTTTCACCAGGCGGGCGGTATAGCGCGGGCAGAGGTCGGCGTCGGCGATGTCCACGGCGGCGTGGGCCTTGATGTCGCCGCCGACGGAGCGCACGGCGGGGGTGTGGTACGCCGCGGGGCGGTCATAGGTGGCGGCGGCTTCCCGGGCCAGACCGATGACGGAAAGGCAGTCCGGGCGGTTGGGGGTGATCTCAAACTCCACGACGGAGTCGTCCAGCCCCAGCACCTTCGTGATGTCATCGCCGGGGTTGAGGCCGGCGGCGGCCAGGTCGGGGTCGGAATTCAGGATAAAAAGCCCGTCGGCGGCGCTGTGGGGCCAGTCGCGCTCGTCCATGCCCAGCTCGGCATAGGAGCAGCACATGCCCACGCTCTCCACGCCGCGCAGGGCGCCGGCGGTGATGTGCTTGCCGCCGGGCAGGTCCGCGCCGTCGAGGCAGACGGGCACATAATCGCCCACCTGCTGGTTCTGCGCGCCGGTGACGATCTGCACCGGGGCGCCCTTGCCCACGTCGATCCGGCAGACCCACATGTGGTCGCTGTTCTCATGGCGGCGCATCTCCAGGATCTTGCCCACCACGACGCCGTGGATGTCGGCGTCCAGGCGCTCCACCGTCTCCACCTTGGAGCCGGACAGGGTCATGGCCTCGGAGAAATCGTGGTCGCTGACGTCGGACAGGTTTACAAATTCGTTCAGCCAGTTTCTGCTCAGTAACATGATGATCTCTCCTTTCCCTTAAAACTGCTCTAAGAATCTGACGTCGTTTTCAAAGATCAGACGCAGATCGCTGATGTTGAACCGGCGCAGGGCCAGGCGTTCCAGCCCCATGCCGAAGGCCCAGCCGGAATAGACGCCGGCGTCGATGCCGCAGCCGGTCAGCACCTTCGGGTGGATCATTCCGGCGCCCAGGATCTCGATCCAGCCCTCGCCCTTGCAGGTGGGGCAGCCCTTGCCGCCGCACTTGTGGCACTGCACGTCCATCTCGCAGCTCGGCTCGGTGAAGGGGAAGTGGTGCGGACGGAAGCGGGTCTTGGTGTCCGCGCCGTAAAGCTGCTTCACCACCTCGTTCAGCGTGCCCTTCAGATCGCCCATGGTCACGCCCCGGTCGATGGCCATGCCCTCGATCTGGTGGAACATGGGGGAGTGGGTGGCGTCCACCTCGTCCTTGCGGTAGACGCGGCCGGGCGCGATGATGCGGATGGGCAGTTGGCGCGACTCCATGGCGTGCACCTGCATGGGGCTGGTCTGGGTGCGCAGCAGGATGCTGCTGTCCTCGGTGAAATAGAAGGTGTCGCTCCACTCCCGCGCGGGGTGGCCCTCCTCCACGTTCAGCTTTGTGAAGTTATAGTCGGCCAGCTCCACCTCCCGGTCCTCCAGGATGTCGAAGCCCATGCCGATGAAGATGCTCTTGATCTCGTCCAGCACGATGTACATGGGGTGGCGGTGGCCCAGATTGTGCACCTCGCCCGGCACGGTCACGTCCAGCGTCTCAGCCGCCAGGCGCAGCTCCAGCGCCCGCTCTGCCAGCACCTTCCTGCGCTTTTCCAGCGTCTCTTCCAGCGCCGCGCGCACCTCATTGGCCATCTGGCCCATCACCGGGCGCTCGTCGGCGGTGAGCTTGCCCATCTGCTTCAAAATGGCGGTCAGCTCGCCCTTTTTGCCCAGGTACTGGACGCGCAGGGCCTCCAGCTCCTCGGCGCTGTCCGTGCCGGCAATGGCCTGCAGCGAGCGCTCCCGCAGTTCCTTCAGCAATTCCTTCATCTGTGTTTGTTCCTCCGTTTATCACAACGAAATTTAGTTTACATAACAAAAAATGCCCCCGTCCGTTCTGGGACGAAAGCATCACATCTTCCGCGGTACCACCCGCATTTGCCGGCAAACCCCGGCACACTTTTCGCGCTGTAACGGGCGCAAACGCACTCTTCCCGCCGGCGGTTGGGCCGGAGCTCCCGGGCGAACCAAGCGAATCTGTCCCGCAGGGCGCTTTCAGCCGGCGGCGGCCCCTCTCTTTCGCGGCGGTGTTCGCTATTTTCCCGTTCATTGCCAAAATACCATATTTGTCTGGTATTATACCCGCTGGTGCCGGGAATATCAAGAATCAAATTGACTATTTTTCCGAAGCGGATATAATGTTTCTTGTAATTCTGATGCAAACGGAGCGGAAAAAGCATGGATGCCATCGAGCTTCGGGATGGGCTGGTGCGCCTGCCGCGCCGCCGCCCGGACAGCCACAAGGGAGATTACGGCAAGCTGCTGATCGTGGGCGGCGCGGTGGGCTACACCGGGGCGCCCACCCTCTGCGCCCGGGCCGCCGTGCGCGCCGGGGCGGGGCTGGTCTATTTGGGCGTGCCCGCGCCTATATATGATATCACGGCGGTCAAAAACGATGAGGCCATGCCCTTTCCGCTGCCGGCGGACGAGGCGGGCGGCGTCGCCGCGGAAGCAGCGGAGCAGGTGCTGCGGCGTCTTTCCGGCTGCGACGTGTGCGCCCTGGGCCCCGGCATGGGAAAGGGCGAGGGCACGGCGGCGCTGGTCCGGGCCGTGCTGACCTCCGGGAAGAACTGCCCGCTGGTGCTGGACGCCGACGCGCTGAACGTCCTGCAGCCCATGCTGCCGCTGCTGCGGCAGTATGCAGGCTGCGTGGTGCTGACGCCCCACCTGGGCGAATTCCGGCGCCTGGGCGGCGTTTCCGGCGGCGATGCGGCGGCGGACGCGCTGCGTTTCGCGCAGGAGTGGGGCGCGGTCACGGTGCTGAAGGGCCACCGGAGCGCAGTGGCGTTCCCCACGGGTGAAGTTTACATAACAACACACGGCAACCCCGGCATGGCCAAGGGCGGCAGCGGCGATACGCTGACCGGCATCCTGGCGGCGCTGCTGGGCCAGATGCCGCCCCGGGAGGCGGTCTGCGCGGCGGTGCACCTGCATTCCCTGGCGGGCGATCTGTGCGCCGCGCGATGCGGGGAGTATGCCATGACGGCGACCGATCTGATCGAAACGCTGCCGGAGGCCACAAAGCAGATGATCGAAAACTGAAATAAGGAGCGGCAATCATGCGCAGGATCCTCATTCCTGCACTGATGATAACCCTTTTGCTCAGCGGCTGCGGCGGCGCCGCGCCGGAGCGGAGGCTGGAGGAAGCGCGCGCGGCGCTGCGCGAGGCCGGGGAGATCCGCGTGACGGCGGACGTGACGGCAAATCTGGAAAATGACGAAGTCTTTGCCTGCACGCAGGAGTGCACGGCCACACCGGAGCAGATGCGCGTGACGATCACCGCGCCGGAGTCCGTCGCCGGCGTCAGCGCTGTGACGGACGCGCAGGGCACACGCCTGGAGTACGGGGACATGTCGCTGGGCATCGGGCGCAGCGAGGACGCCCCCGCGCCGGTGACGGCGCTGCCCATGCTGCTGCGCGCGCTGCAAAGCGGCAGTACGCTGCGGTCCTGGACCGAGTGGGAGAGGGAGCGGACGCTCTTTGTCCGGGAATACTACGTGACGGACGAGTGCAGCCTCTCCGTCTGGCTGGACGGGACGACGCTTTCACCGTCGCACGCGGAGTTCGTGCAGGACGGCCGGGTCGCCGTCCGCTGCGAGATCCGGGACTTCTCCTACGAATGACAGATTTACATAATATTAATTGTACTTTAGATCTTTCGTTGTGATACAGAAGAATTGGGGTTGACATAATGAACGAACTGACAGAGAGGACCTGGGCGGAGGTGCGCCTGGACAATCTGGTGCACAACATGGGCGCCATCCGCGCCTCCCTCCCGGCGGGGACGAAGTTTCTGGGCGTGGTGAAGGCCGACGCCTACGGCCACGGCGCCGTGCCCGCGGCGCGGGCGCTGGAGGCAAACGGGGCGGACTATCTGGCGGTGGCCTGCCTGGCGGAGGCGCTGGAGCTGCGCGCAGCGGGCATCACGCTGCCGATTTTGATCCTGGGCGTCACGCCGGCAGCGGACGTGCCGCTGCTTCTGGAGCACCGCATCACCCAGACCCTGGCGGACGAGGCGACCGCCGCAGCCTACTCCGCCGCGGCCTGCGCCGCCGGGGGCACGCTGCGGGTGCACATCAAGACCGACACGGGCATGAGCCGCCTGGGCTTTCTCTGCGATGAGGCCCACCGGGACCGGAGCACGGCGGCCATCGCCCGCGCCTGCGCCCTGCCGGGGCTGGAGGCCGAGGGCATCTTTATGCATTTCGCCGTTTCGGACGAGCCGGGCGCGGAGGCGGAGGACTATACCCGGCGGCAGTTTGCCCGCTTCACTGCGGTGCTGGACGCGCTGGCGGCGCAGGGCCTGCGCTTTGCCATCCGCCACTGCGCCGCCACCGGCGGGACGCTTTTCTACCCGGAATTTGCCCTGGACATGGTGCGCCCCGGCATCCTGCTTTACGGCTACGGCGATCCGCAGCGCAAGCTGGGGCTGAAGCCCGGCATGGCGCTCCTAAGCCGCATCGCGGCGGTGAAGCACTATGACGCCGGGACGAAGATCAGCTACGGCGGCACCTTCACGACCGGGCGCCCCACGCGCATGGGCGTCATCCCCGTGGGCTATGCCGACGGGCTGCACCGCTGCCTCAGCAACAAGCTGACGGTCTGGACGAAGGACGGCTTTGCGCCGCAGCGCGGCAGGATCTGCATGGACATGTGCATGATCGATCTGACCGACCTGCCCGGCGTGGACGTGGGGGACACCGTGGAGGTGTTCGGCCCCCACGCGGACCTGGAGGCCCTGGCGGAGAAGGCCGGCACCATCTCCTACGAGCTTTTGTGCGCCGTGTCGCCGCGCGTGCCGCGCATTTATCTCTGAGCGAAAGCTTGTATAATTTCTCCTCCGTCGGGAGAGAATGAGAGTACGCCCTACATAGCGCGGGCGCGATTTCATTCATCGACGGAGTGTGAAAAGCATGAACCCGGTCAGACGCGGAGAGATTTATTATGCGGATTTAAGCCCGGTGGTGGGCAGCGAGCAGGGCGGGATGCGCCCGGTGCTCATCGTCCAGAACGACACGGGCAACCGCCATTCCCCCACGGTCATCGCGGCGGCCATCACCAGCCAGATGGGCAAGGCCAGACTGCCCACCCACATCTCCCTGAGCGCCCACGGCTGCGGGCTGAACCGGGACAGCATCATTCTGCTGGAGCAGATCCGCACCATTGACAAGTCCCGCCTGCGCGAGCGCATGGGCCGGCTGGATGACGCCACCATGAAACAGGTGGACAACGCGATTTCTGTCAGCTTTGGGCTTTGACTCTGCCCAAAACCGGAACGAGAGAGGTACATAAGATGAAAGCAAAAACCGTAAAAATCGTGATCGCGGCGCTTGCCGTGCTGCTTCTGGCGGGCGCGGGCGTCTACGCCGCAACCAATTACGGCACCCGGGACGATCCGCTCATCACCAAAAGCTATCTGGACGAGGTGCTGGAGCCCCAGCTGGAAAGCGACCTGCAATCCCGGCTGGACGCCGCGGCGTCGGAGATGCTCTCCAGCGCCCCCGGCGAATTTGCCCAGGTGGAGCTCTCCGCCGGACAGACGCTGCAGTGCGCCGCCGGCAGCCAGATCCTGCCCGTGCGCGGCAGCCTGACGCTCAGTGAGGGCGCACTGTCCGACACCACGGCGGGCGCCGCCGCTGCGGCGGGGCAGCGTCTGGAGGCGAACCATCTGTATCTGAGCACCGAGGCCGCCGCGCTGCGCGCGGACGCTGCCGCCGCCGTGCTGGTCTCCGGCACCTACCGGACGGCATGAGAGACTCCCTGCATGAAATGAGATCACGGCGCATACAATGCCTGTATGAGCCGTGATTTTTCATGTCAGGAGGTTTACATAATGGAAGGAACTTATCCGCTGATCCTGGACGGAGAGGAGACCGGCACGCTGGAGGTCACCCGCCGGGGGGCCTGGACGGAGTTTTGCGCGCGCAGCGCCATGCGCCCGGGCATTCTCCGCATCTCCGCCTACGGCGAGGGGCGCGAGGGCTATCTGGGCGTGCTGGCCCCGGAGGGGGAGAGCCTGACGCTGCGGTGCCGCCGCAGCCCGGCGCAGATGCGCGATTTTCCGCCAAAAATCGCCTACGCAGGCCTTGCGGGGCGGCCCATCACCGTGCAGGAGACGCCGGAGACGCAGCCGCTTCCCGCGCCGGAGCCGTGTGCCGCGGAGCCGGAGCAGACGCCCGAACCGGAACCGGAAGCGGAAGCACAAGCAGAACCAGAACCGGAACCGGAAGCGGAAACAGAAACGCCGCCCGACCTGGCAGACCTTTACTGGTATGCTTCGTCGGACGGCGCGCTGGTGTGCTTTGACGGGACGGACAATCTCATCGCCCTGCCCCTGGGGGACGGGCGCATCCCTGCGGGCGGCGGCTGGGAGAAGACCATCGAGGGGCGCACCTACCGGGTGTACCGCACGAAAAACGGGCGGCTGATTCGTTAGGGCCTCTGCCAGAAGGGCGGCATGGTGAGCTTCGGGAAAAGCGCGGCGAACCAGCCCACGAAGCGGCCCACCAGCAGCACGCTCAGCACCGTGCCGATGCCGACGGTGAAGACGCGGCGGCTGAAGATGAGGTCCACCGCCACGGCCACCGCCACATAGATGGCGTCGGAGATGATCTTGACGTTGGAGAGCTTCTTCTGATAGACCTGGCTGATGGTGTGGCTCAGCTCGTCCGGGGCGGGGAGCATGAGGTCCGAGCCCACGACGAGCTGCACCCCCAGGCCGGAGAGGGCCAGGCCGACGACCAGCAGCAGGATGCGCATGGCGATCCCCAGCGTTCCGGGGTCGAAGAGCAGCATCAGCCCGTCGATGATATAGCCGAAGGGGACGCCCACCAGCATGGTGAGGATGCTTTTCAGCGTGACGCGGCGGACGATGAGGATCTGTCCCACCACGCAAAGCGCGTGGAGAAAAATCGTCATATTGCCGAGAGAAAACGGCGTGATGGCGGAGATGGCGGCGGGGACGGCGGTGATCGGGGAGATGCCGAGGTCCACCCGCTTCATCAGCACAACGCCCATGGCCATGACCACGAGCCCGGCGGCATATTGCACTACGCGGCGCGGAAACTGCGCCATGTTGACTTTCATCTCGCTCTCGCCCCTTTCTCTCCGACATTATAATGATTATCAGATGGCGAAAACAATCGTTACTTCGATTGTTTTCGCTGCCAAACGACACGTTTGGCAGCGAATGATTTGAAAAATCATTCGCCCGATGCTCATTGCAATGAATACATGGCAAAACAGCGTTGCTG
>SVKR01000019.1 GCA_015068365.1 Oscillospiraceae bacterium | reverse complement strand
GGCGATGGTGGTCTTGCCGGTCTCGCGGTCGCCAATGATGAGCTCGCGCTGGCCGCGTCCGATGGGGAACATGGCGTCGATGGCGAGGATGCCGGTCTCCATGGGGCGCGTGACGCTCTGCCGGTCCACGATGCCGGGGGCGGGGCGCTCCAGGGGGAAATACTCCTTCGCGTCGATGGGCCCGCCGCCGTCGATGGGGGCGCCCAGCGGGTCGATCATCCGGCCGAGGATGCGGCTGGAGATGGGCACGCCCGCGGTGCGCCGGGTGCGCAGCACCATGTCGCCGGCGGAGATCTCCCCCGCCCCGGCGAACAGCACCACGCCGGCGGTGCCGTCGGCGCGCAGGTCCTGCACCATGCCCTTCACCCCGCCGGGCAGCAGCACGATCTCGCCGTAGCAGACCTCGTGCAGCCCGGAGATGACGGCGATGCCGTCGCCGACGGAGCGCACCTGCCCCACCTGCTGGTGGCCGGTGTGCAGCTCAAAGCCGCGGATGTCCTCGCGCAGCAGGGAAATGATGCCGTCAAACTGCTTCTGGCGCGGCAGGGCCTGCAGGCTGCGGCGCAGCTGCCGGATGCGGCCCAGGGTGGACCAGTCATAGTTGTCGTCCCCGACGAAGATGTTGAAGCCGTCGCCCGCCGCGGGGTCCTTTTTGATGACGAACTCCACGTCGTCGCAGCCCCGCTCGGCCATGAGCAGGGCGCGCAGGCGCTCCCGCTGCTGCTCCGACGGGGGCGTCATGCAGCGGATCTCCACCTGCGCAGTGTTCCGCTCCTCCTGCCCCTCGCCGGAGGGGGTGAAGCCGACAAGGTCGCTCATGGCTCAGCCCTCTTTTTGGCGTCTTCCTCCGCCCGGCGCAGAAAGGCGTCGTACAGCGCGGCGGTGCGCTCGGCGTCGGCGGAGTCGGTCAGGAGCTTCTGCGTGGCCTCCAGCACCAGCTCGCCGATCTCGGTCTGGGCGCTGTCCAGGATCTGGGCGCGGCGGGTCTCCGCCTCGGCCTCGGCAGCGGCGACGATGGCGGCGGCCTTTTCGCGGGCGCCGTCCAGATAGGCGCGGGCGGTCTCGGCGCCCTCGCGCTCGGCCTTCAGCCGCTTCTCGGCGATCTCGGCCTCGGCGTCGGCCAGGTGGCTGGCGTAGGCCTTCTGCAGCCGGTCGCTCTCCTCCTTCGCGGCCTGGTTCTGCTCCTCCAGCGCCTCATAGCGGGCGCGGCGGGCGTCCAGAAACTTCATCACCGGCTTGTACACCAGCAAGGTCAGTCCCCCGGCCAGGATCACGAAGTTCAGCAAATGCAGCAAAACCTGCACAAAGTCAATGTTCAGCGGCATAGCGCTCGCTCCTTACAGAACAAAGATGATGAGGATGGCAACGATCAGGGCGTAGATGATGGTGGTCTCGATGAACACCAGGCCCAGCATCATGGCCGAGTTGATCTTGCCGGCGGCCTCCGGCTGGCGGGCCATGCCCTCGGTGCTCTTGGAGATGGCCAGCGCCATGCCGATGGCGCCGGCGGCGGCCACGATGCCCACCACCACGGCGGCGGCGATGGCCTTGGTGCCGACGGTCTTGCCCTCGCCGGCGCTCTCCGCGCTCTCGGCGCTCTCAGCGGGTTCCTCGGCGGCGAAGGCGCTGACGGCCAGCGCGCCCAAAAGCGCGGCGCACAGGGCCAGCACCAGCACGAATGCAAACAGCTTTTTCAGATTCATTTTATTTGTCCTCCCCGGATTCGAGTTTTTGTTTTTTCGGTTTTTTCACCTTGGGTGCCTTGGGTTCCACGGCCTCGCCGTAGAAGAAGCTGACCAAAGTGCTTAAAACATAGGTCTGGATCACCGCGTGCAGCAGCGTGAACAGCACGCCCACCACCACCGGCAGCACGAAGGAAAGCGCCGTGTAGTAATAGACAAGCTCCGTCACGAGAAGCCCGCTTAACAGCGCGCCGAACAGGCGGAAGCTCATGGAGATGGGCAGGGAAAAGTCCTTCAGCACCCCGAGGCCGCCGCGCAGCCCGTTGGTGACAAAGCCCGCGCCCAGAATGACCAGATAGCTCAGAATGCCCATGGCCAGCGCGCCGTTGATGTCCGCGATGGGGGCGGGCAGGGCCACGCTGCGCCCGGCGTCGGTCAGCACCTGGATGCCGAACAGCTCAAAGACGGTGCTGAAGAAGATGTACACCCCGGCGGCGAAGATATAGGCCCCGACGAAGCCGGGCCGGTGCGGGCTGCTCGTCCGCGCCATGCCGGAGAAAAACTCCACCAGCGCCTCGATGACGCACTGGAGCTTTCCGGGCACGTCGGTGAAGCGGGGTATGGCAAAGATGCGCAGCGCCGCGCCGCAAAGCAGCAGCACGCCCGTCACCACCCAGGCGGAGATGAGGCCGGGGTTGACGCGCAGGCCCAGCACCGCCACGCGGTTTTCGTCGTGCAGCACCCCGTCGCGCATGACGGCCCTGATGCTCTCGCTCTTTTCTCCGGGCAGGCCCAGCAGCAATATCGCCGCCAGCAGCAGCACAATGAGCGCCAGCCAGACGATGAGAAACACCGTCCTGCCCCGGTTTTTCACTTTCAAGTCCATCCCCCCTCCGTTTGGGAAACGTGATCAAATCCAAATAAGTATTATATCCCCATTGTCAAGGGATTGGAAGCATTTTCATGGCATGAATTGACAAACGTACAAAGCCGCCAGGCGCAGCGTGATCGTGTCCTGTAGGGCGCGTCGTCCCCGACGCGCCGCCGCTTGCCGCCCCTTACGTCCCCTCCGGGTTCATGCTGCCGCTGCGAAAGCCGTCCAGGTCCAGCGCCACATAGCGAAAGCCCAGCGCGTGCAGCGCCGCGGCGGCCTCGCCCCGGCGGGCCAGAAGCCGCGGCTCCTCCTCCGGCAGAAGCTCGATGCGCGCCGCCGCGCCGTGGACGCGCACGCGCTTTTGCGTCAGCCCCAGGCCGGACAGATACGCCTCCGCCGCCGCGACGCGCCGCAGCCCCTCCGCCGTCAGCCGGTCGCCGACGGGGAAGCGGCTGGCCAGGCAGGCCATGGCGGGCTTGTCCGCCGTCGGCAGGCCGAACTGCCGGGACAGCGCGCGCACCTCGGCCTTCGTAAGCCCCACCGCCAGAAGCGGGCTGCGCACACCCAGTTCCTTTACGGCCCTGGCCCCGGGGCGGTAATCGCGCACGTCGTCGGCGTTGCTGCCCTCGACGACAGCGCGGCACCCCGCCGCCGCGGCGGCATCGCACACCGCGCCCAGAATCGCCCGCTTGCAGAGATAGCAGCGCTCCGGCGGGTTGTCCGCCACGCCCGGCACGGCCAGCACGTCCACTGTGAGGGCGATCTGCTCCACGCCCAGCGATTTGCACAGCGCCGCGGCGGCGTCCGCCTCCCCGTCCGGGAAAAACGCGCTTTGCACCGTGACGGCGCGGCAGGCCTGCGGCCCCAGGGTGTCGGCGGCCACGGCCAGCAAAAGGGTAGAATCCACCCCGCCGGAGTAGGCCACCGCCACGCGCTCCAGCGCGCGGAGCTGGCCTCGCAGGGCCTCCAGCTTCGCACTCAGCTCCATTTCTCGTCCAGCTCCCGCCGCAGCGCGTCGAGGGGGATGTCCCGCTCCGACGCGATGCGCGCTAAGTCGTCATATTCCCACTTGCGCCGCCCCGGCGCCGTCTTATAGCGCACGGGGCCGTACGCGGTCTCCACGCAGCCCACTTCGCGCGGCAGCACGTGGCGAAGAAGCGTCCGCTCCCGCACGCCGAAGGTGCTGGTGTGGCGCAGCATCGCCGCCAGCACGCTCTGCCGCTCCGCCGGGCGGCACAGCGCCGTCAAAAGCACGCCGGGCCGGTTCTTCTTCATCCCGGCGGGCAGCGTAAAGGCCTCCACCGCCCCGGCGGCGTACAGCCGCTCCAGCGCGTAGCCCACCGCCTCCGGCGTCATGTCGTCCAGATTGCACTGCAGCTCCACGACCTGCTCCGTCTGCGTCTGCTCTGCGTCCTCGCCCAGCATGGCCCGGACGCAGTTGGGGTGGTCGGGAAACTCCCGCGCCCCGAAGCCGTAGCCCGTTGCCAGCAGCGTCATGTCCGGCACGGGGCCGAACGCGCGCGCGAACTGCGCCAGCAGCGCTGCGCCCGTGGGGGTGCAAAGCTCGCCCTCCCCCGGCCCGGCGGTGACGGGGATGCCCCGCAGCAGCTCCGCCGTCGCCGGCGCGGGCACGGGCAAAAGCCCGTGCGCGCACCGCACCGTGCCGCGCCCCACCGCCACCGGCGAGGCGACGATCTGATCCGGCGCGAGGAGACCCAGCAGCAGCACGGCGGCGGTGATGTCCGCCAGCGCGTCGGCGCGCCCGACCTCGTGGAAGTGCACGTCCTCCACGGCAACGCCGTGGGCCTTGCCCTCTGCCGCGGCGATGGCGCGGTACACCGCCAGCACCTGCTCCGCCGCGCCGCGCTCCAGGCCCATCGCGCCGATCTGCGCCGCGATGTCGGCAAAGTGCGTATGCGTATGCTCGTGCTCATGCGCGTGTTCGTGTTCATGCGCGTGTTCGTGGTGGTGCGCGGCAGGGCCGCCGGGGCCCTCCTCCGTGCCAAAGGCCGTCACGCGAAAATGCGTCCCGGTCAGGCCGCACTGCGAAGCGGCCTCCGCCCGCGCCGTCACGCCGGGCAGGCGCAGCGCGTCAAAGCGCGCGAAAAACTCCGCCCGCTCCCGCTCCGGCAGCAGATCCAGCAGCGCCCCGGCCAGCATATCGCCCGCCGCCCCGGCGCTCACGTCCAGATAAAGGATCTTCATGTCTTGTCCCCCGTGCCCATGTGGTTGATGCGGCTGGCGAGGAAGCCCGCGCCGAAGCCGTTGTCGATGTTCACCACGCTGACCCCCGCGGCGCAGGAGTTCAGCATCGAAAGCAGCGCCGTGATGCCGCCGAAGGCGGTGCCGTAGCCCACGCTGGTGGGCACGGCGATGACCGGGCAGTCCGCCAGCCCGCCGATGACGCTGGCCAGCGCGCCCTCCATGCCCGCGATGGCCACGATGACCCGGGCAGAGCGCAGCTCCTGCGTGTGGGCCAGGAGCCGGTGCAGCCCCGCCACGCCCACATCGTAAAGCCGCAGCACCTCGTTGCCGAGGGCCTCGGCGGTCACGGCGGCCTCCTCCGCCACCGGGATGTCCGAGGTGCCCCCCGTGGCGATGACGATGCGCCCGCCGCCGTCCGGGGCCGGGATGGTCCCCAGGATGCCGAGGCGGGCCGTGGCGCGGTAGTCCAGCGCCGCGCCGTCGCGCTGCAAAATGGCGTCCACGGCGGCGGCCTTGTCCGCGTCCAGCCGCGTGATGAGCACGCAGCCCTCGCCATGGCTGCGCAGCGCCAGGGCCACCCCGGCGATCTGCTCGGCGGTCTTGCCCGCGCCGTAGATGACCTCCGCCGCGCCCTGCCGGGCATGGCGCTGCAAGTCCACCCGCGCATAGCCCAGGTCGGCGACGGCTGCGCTGCGCAGCGCGTCCATCGCCGCGTCCACGTCCAAATCCCCGGCGCGAACGCGCATCAAAATCTCCCGCATCTCCTCCACGGCGCACCTCCGATTAATATTAGTTAAGTATATTGTAGCGGAATCCGCCGGAAATTTCAATGCCGCCTTTGGCTGCGAAGCGCGCGCACCCTCTCAGTCTCGCTTCGCTCGACAGCTCCCCCGGAGGGGGGAGCCAGGGAGCCGTAGGGCGCGCTGTCCTCAGCGCGCCGCCTCCACCCTGCAAAGCTCCCTTTCCCCCTTGCAAAGCCGCCAGAAAACGGTTATATTAGGGATAAGCAAGCAACTAACCTGCGAGGAGGACTCTCCGACATGGCGATTTATACGGTAAAATGCCCCAAGTGCGCCAGCCCCACGGAGCTGAACGACGAAAAGGACTTCGGCTTCTGCACCGAATGCGGCGCGCGCATCACCCCCGACGAGGCGGAGCTCTACGTCCCCGCCCCCGATGACGCCCCCGCCGAAGCTCCGGCGGAAGAAGCCCCGGCTGCGGATACCCCCGCTACCCCCGCCGAAGCGGAACCCCCGGCTGCGGAAGAACCCCCCGCGGCGGAAGCCCCCGCCGTGCCGGACGTGCCGGTGCTGCCGAATGCCGAGCAGGTGCAGTTCCTCATATTGCACCAGCCCCAGCCGCTGGACAGCGTTTTGTTCCACTCCAGCGACGAGTGCGCCGCCTACGTCCGCAGCCTGCACAGCCTCATTCTGGAGGCGTCCGCGCGCTATGACGTGATGAACCACGCGGAGGAGGCCACGTGCCTCGACTATCTGGAGCGGGGCATTGGCTACTGCGAGTATCTGGACACGAAGCGCCTGCGCTTCCTCGCCGGCACGCACGAGGAAAACGGCAAGGCGGTGGAGGACTTCGGCTCCTTCCCCGTGTCGAAGGACGTTCTGCGCGACCTGAAACAGACGCGCGAGCGCTTTGTGGAGGCCTACAACGGCTTCTACAAGCCGAAGATCGCCGCGGCCAAGGCCGCCCTGGACGAGACGAAGGACAAGATCCGCGCCCTGCCCGGCGCGATGCGCTTTTATCACAGCTTCTGCACGCCCCTCATGGGCATCCTCACCGCCGCGCTTCTGGCGGTGGGCCTGTTCGCCGTGCTGCGCCCGGAGGGGGGCTTTACCCTGGTGAACACCGCGATCCTGGTGGTGGGGGCGGCGGCCTTCATCGCCTGGGCGGTCTGCACCGTGCTGTGGGTCATCAAGGGCGGCAGCGCCCGCCAGCTCTACAAGGCGGCGGACCGCCAGCTGAACGAAGCGCGCACCTACCGCGCCAAGCTGAAAAGCTGAGCGCGGCGTACCCCCGTAGGGCGCGTCGTCCCCGACGCGCCGCTCCTCCGCGTCGCACCCCCGACAAAAGGGCGCGTTGCAAAATACGCAATGTGTCATTGCGAGGCCCCGCAAGGGGCCGTGGCAATCCGTTTTTCCTATGAAAGGAAGTACGGATTCCCACGCCACGACTTTTCGCCTTCGCGAAAAGTGCGCACTGG
>SVKR01000018.1 GCA_015068365.1 Oscillospiraceae bacterium | reverse complement strand
TGACAGAAACAACCGTCGCCGCGGCGACGAGGAAGCCCAGAGCGAGTTCACCGAGAAAGTCGTTTCCCTGAACCGCGTATCGAAGACCGTCAAGGGCGGCCGTGTGGCGAAGTTCGCCGCGCTGTGCGTCGTCGGCGACGGCAAGGGCCGCGTCGGTTACGGCGAGGGCAAGGCCAGTGAAGTTTCCGAGGCCATCCGCAAGGGCCTCGAGGACGCGAAGAAGCACATCGTCAACATCACCCTGGAGGGCAGCACCATTCCCCACGAGGTCATCGGCGAGTTCGGCGCAGGCCGCGTTCTGCTGATGCCCGCCCCGGAAGGCACCGGCGTCATCGCCGGCGGCGCTGTCCGTGCGGTGGTTGAGGCTGCCGGCATCAAGGACATCCGTACCAAGTGCCTGCGCACCAACAACCCCAACAACGTTGTTGCTGCCACGGTCGCCGGTCTGAAGAGCCTCCGCAATGCGGAGCAGGTCGCTGCCTACAGAGGCAAGACCGCAGCCGAGATCAAGGGTTAAGGAGGAGCTGAACCTATGGCTAATCTTAGAATTAAGCTCGTCAAGAGCCTGAACGGCCGCCTGAGCAAGCACATTGCCACGGCCTACTCTCTGGGCCTGCACAAGATCGGCAACGAGACCGTACAGCCCGACAACCCCTGCACCCGCGGCAAGATCGCCAAGATCGGCTATCTGCTCCAGGTCACCGAAGAAGAATAAGGAGGGAGCACACCATGAAACTCAACGAACTTTCCCCGGCAATGGGCTCCACTCACGTTTCCAAGCGCAAGGGCCGCGGCCACGCCACGGGCAACGGCAAGACTGCCGGCCGCGGGCACAAGGGACAGAAGGCCCGCTCCGGCGGCGGCACCCGCATCGGGTTTGAAGGCGGCCAGATGCCGCTGGCCCGCCGCATCCCCAAGCGCGGTTTCAACAACATCTTTGCAAAGCCGCTGGAGGCCATCAACGTCTCCGCGCTCGAGCGCTTTGACAACGGCGCCGAGGTCGATGCCCAGACTCTGCTGGACGCCGGCGTTCTGAGCCGCTGCCGCTACGGCTTCAAGGTCCTTGGCAACGGTGAGCTGACCAAGAGCCTCACCGTGAAGGCCGCTGCCTTCTCCGAGGGCGCAAAGACCAAGATCGAGGCCGCTGGCGGAAAGGCTGAGGTGGTCTAAGTGCTCCAGACATTTCGTAATGCGTGGAAGATTGAGGAGATTCGCAAAAAGATCCTTTTTACCCTGTTCATGATCCTGCTGTATCGTGTGGGTAACGCCATTCCCGTGCCCTATGTCAACGTGGAACTGCTGGGCCAGTATTTCACCCAGCTGGAGAGCACGGTGCTGGGCCTCGTGAACGTCATGAGCGGCGGCGCATTTTCCAGCGCGACGATCTTCGCACTTTCCATCCAGCCCTATATCAACGCATCCATCATCATCCAGCTTCTCTGCATCGCCATCCCCGCTCTTGAGCGCATGGCCAAGGACGAGGGAGAAGAGGGCAAGAAGAAGATCAACGACATCACCCGTTACTCCACGGTGGCGATCGCGCTGCTGCAGGGCTTCGGCTACTACATGCTGCTGCGCAACAACACCCTGGGCAACTTCCCCCTGCTGAGCGAGACGGGCGTGTGGCAGGCCATCGTCATCATCCTGACCTTCACCGCCGGCAGCGCTCTGGTCATGTGGATGGGCGAGCAGATCACCGAGTTCGGTATCGGCAACGGCATTTCCATGATCCTCTTCGCCTCCATCGTCTCCCGCTTCCCGACCCAGATCATCACCTCCGTCACCAACATCGGCAACGGCACTTTGCAGTGGTGGGCCTACCTGCTCACGCTCATCGGCGCCCTGGTGCTGATCGTCCTGATCGTCGTGGTGACCAATGCGGAGCGGCGCATTCCCGTGCAGTACTCCAAGCGCGTCGTGGGACGCAAGCAGTACGGCGGCCAGTCCACGCACCTTCCCATGAAGGTGAACATGTCCGGCGTTCTGCCTGTCATCTTCGCGCAGTCCATTGCCTCCATCCCGGCCACCATCGCGGCCTTCTCCGGCAAGACGCTGACCTGGTTTGACACCACCTCGCTGCTGTACGCACTGGTTTATTTCCTGCTCATCATCTTCTTCAGCTACTTCTATTCCACCATCCAGTTCAATCCCATCGAGGTTGCCAACAACCTGAAGCGCAACGGCGGCTTCATCCCCGGCTACCGTCCGGGCAAGCCCACCAGCGAGTTCATCCAGAAGGTATTGAACAAGATTACCCTGTTTGGCGCCATCTATCTGTCCATCATCGCGGTCACGCCCTACCTCATCAGCCATTGGAGCAACGTGGCCCGCACCAGCGGCATCTCCCTCGGCGGCACTTCGATCATCATCGTGGTCGGCGTTGCGCTTGAGACGGTGCAGGCGCTGGAGAACCAGATGCTGATGCGTCACTACAAGGGCTTCCTTGAGTGATTCGGAGGGATACAGCATGAAACTGATTCTTCTCGGCGCCCCCGGCGCCGGCAAGGGCACCCAGGCGGAGATCCTCAGCCGTATGCAGAGCGTCCCCACCATCTCCACGGGCAACATCCTGCGCGCTGCCATGCGCAACGGCACGCCCGTGGGCCTGCAGGCCAAGGCCTATGTGGAAAGCGGCAAGCTCGTTCCCGACGATGTCATCATCGGCATCGTCAAGGAGCGCCTGGCCGAGGACGACTGCGCCAACGGCTATATCCTCGACGGCATGCCCCGCACCATCCCCCAGGCGGAAGCGCTGGAGGAAAACGGCATCGACATCGACTGCGCGCTGTCCATCGAGATCAGCGACGAGACGATCATCGAGCGCATGGCCGGCCGCCGTACCTGCTCCAAGTGCAGCCAGACCTTCCATGTGGTCTCCAATCCCCCCAAGCAGGAGGGCGTGTGCGACTTCTGCGGCGGCGAGCTGACCATCCGCAAGGATGACGCTCCCGAAACCGTGAAGGCCCGCCTCGCCACCTACCACGAGGAGACGGAGCCGCTCAAGGACTTCTATGCCAAGCGCGCAAAGCTGAAAACGGTGGACAATCAGCCCACCATTGAGGAGACGACCGCTGCGATCGTCAAGGCTCTGGGCCTGTAAGTAAGCGAATGTCCATCGTCATCAAATCCCAGAGAGACATTGCGCTGATGCGGCAGGCCGGAAGGATCGCGGCCGGCGCCAGAAGTATTGCGCGGCAAATGATCGCCCCGGGCATCACGACCAAGGCGATCAACAAAGAGGTATTCAACTTCATCCGGAAATCCGGCGCGGAGCCCACCTTCCTGGGCTACAACGGCTATCCCGCCAGCGCCTGCATTTCCGTCAACGACCAGGTCATCCATGGCATACCCGGCTCCCGCCGGCTTCAGGAGGGCGACATCGTCTCCGTTGACGTGGGAGCCACCTACAAGGGCTTTGTAGGGGACTGCGCGGGCACCTTCCCGTGCGGTGCGTGCAGCGATGAGGCGCTCCGCCTCATCGCCGTCACCCGCCAGAGCTTCTTTGAGGGGATCCAGTATGCGCGTCAGGGCTATCGGGTCTCGGACATCTCCGCCGGGGTACAGACCTACGCGGAGGCGAACGGTTACAGCGTCGTGCGCGACTATGTGGGCCACGGCGTGGGCGCCAGAATGCACGAAGACCCCGAGGTTCCAAACTATGTGCAGCACGGACGGGGCAGTCCGCGGCTTCTCAAGGGCATGACGATCGCCGTCGAGCCCATGGTGAACGCCGGGGGCTGGGAAGTCAAGGTCCTGCCGGACGGGTGGACCGTCCTGACAGCCGACGGCAGCCTGTCCGCCCACTATGAGAACTCCATCCTCATTACGGACGGAGAGCCGGAAATCCTGACAATGTCAGATGATCTGTGACAAGGAGGAATTACGTCTTGGCAAAAGATGATGTGATCGAACTCGAAGGCGTTGTTGTTGAATCCCTTCCCAACACCATGTTCCAGGTGGACATCGGCGGAGGCCATACCATCCTGGCGCATATTTCCGGCAAGCTCCGGATGAACTATATCAAGATCCTGCCCGGCGACAAGGTCACGGTACAGATGAGTCCCTACGACCTTTCCCGCGGCCGCATTACCTGGAGAAGTAAGTAATCGAAGTAGCGAAACAGGAGGTTTACTCAAATGAAAGTCAGACCGTCCGTGAAGCCCATGTGCGAAAAGTGCAAGATCATCAAGCGCAAGGGCAAAGTCATGGTGATTTGCGAGAATCCCAAGCATAAGCAGAGACAGGGCTGATAGAGAGCACCGACTTTCTAAAACGCCTGCCTGACACAAAACGGGCGCACCGGAACTCATACCTGCGGTGCAGATTTGCCCGGAAGAAATGGGTATGAAATCAATGAAAGGATTGATTGAGAACTATGGCAAGAATCGCCGGCGTTGATCTGCCGAAGGATAAGCGCATTGAGATCGGACTTACCTACATTTACGGCATCGGCAGAACCAGCGCGAACAAGATCCTGGCTGAGACCGGGATCAACCCCGACACCCGCGTGAAAGACCTGACGGAGGAAGACGAGAGCAAGCTGCGTGAGTGCCTGGAGCACTACGTGGTGGAAGGCGACCTCCGCCGCCAGACCGCTCTGGACATCAAGCGCCTCATGGAGATCGGCTGCTATCGCGGCACCCGTCACCGCAAGGGCCTGCCCGTCCGCGGCCAGAGAAGCAAGACCAATGCGCGCACCCGCAAAGGTCCGAAACGCACCATCGCCAACAAGAAGAAGTAAAGGAGGGATATGTAAATGGCTACCGCTAAGAAAAAAGTCGTCCGCACGCGCCGCAGAGAGCGCAAAAACATTGAAAAGGGCCAGGTGCATATCAGCTCTTCCTTCAATAACACCATGGTCACCATCACCGACCCGAATGGCAACGCCATTTCCTGGGCCAGCGCCGGTGGCCTGGGCTTCCGCGGAAGCAAGAAATCCACCCCCTTCGCCGCGCAGACCGCTGCTGAGACCGCTGCAAGAGCGGCCATGGAGCATGGTCTGAAGAGCGTGGAGGTTTTCGTCAAGGGCCCCGGCTCCGGACGTGAAGCCGCCATCCGCGCCCTGCAGGCTGCAGGTCTCGAAGTCACGATGATCAAGGATGTGACCCCCATCCCCCACAACGGATGCCGTCCTCCCAAGCGTCGTCGCGTCTAATGTAAGGAGGTAGAGAATAATGGCAAGATATACCGAAGCCGTCTGCCGTATGTGCCGCAGAGAGGGGCAGAAGCTCTTCCTGAAGGGCGACAGATGCTATACCCAGAAGTGCGCCATGGAGTGCAGAGCCTATGCGCCCGGCATGCATGGCCAGAACCGCAGCAAGACCTCCGAGTACGGCCAGCAGCTGCGTGAGAAGCAGAAGGCCAAGCGTTACTACGGTCTGCTGGAAAACCAGTTCCGCAACTACTTTGAACTGGCGGAGCGTCGCCCGGGCCAGACCGGCGAGAACCTGCTCGCCATTCTGGAATCCCGTCTGGACAACGTGGTCTATCGTCTCGGCTTCGCCATGAGCCGTGCGGAGGCCCGTCAGCTGGTCAGCCACGGTCACTTCACCGTCAACGGCCGCAAGGTCAACATCCCCAGCTTCCTGGTGAAGCCCGGCATGGTCATCTCCCTGAAGGACTCCAGCAAGTCCCTGGAGAAGATCAAGGCCAACGTGGAGGCCAACGCCTTCCGTCAGCCCCCCAAGTGGCTTGAGTATGACGCCAACAATATGATCGCCAAGGTCACTGCGTTCCCTGCGAGAGAAGACATTGATCTGCCTATCGAAGAGCACCTCATCGTCGAGTTGTATTCCAAGTAAGCTGAGCGACCCTCAAATTGGTAAGCTGAACCTAACCTGTGCCCCAGTAGCACACAAAATTGAAGGAGGGTAACATCACTCATGATTGAAATCAAAAAGCCTCGCATTGAGTGCATCGAGACTCCGTCCGATGATTCCCACGGCAAGTATGTCGTGGAACCGCTCGAGCGTGGCTACGGTACGACTTTGGGTAACTCTTTGCGCAGAGTGCTCCTCTCTTCGCTTCCCGGAACCGCTGTTACGTCCATCAAGATCGCCGGCATCCAGCATGAATTTGCCACGATCCCCGGCGTGAAGGAGGACGTGACCGAGATCGTCCTGAATGTCAAGAGCATCATCGCCCGCCTCCACTGCGACGGTCCCAAGACCGTCTACATCGAGGCCGCGGGCGAGTGCGAGGTCACTGCCGGCGACATCAAGGCCGACGGCGAGGTGGAGGTCCTCAACCCCGACCTGCACATTGCCACCCTGGGCCCGGACGCTTCCCTCAGCATGGAGCTGACGCTGGCCCACGGCAGAGGCTATGTTTCCGCCGACCACAACAAGAATCCCCAGGCGGTGATCGGGACCATCCCCGTGGACTCCATTTACACCCCCGTCCTCAAGGTCAACTACACGGTGGAGAACACCCGTGTGGGCAACCAGACGGACTTTGACAAGCTGACCATCGAGGTCTGGACGGACCGCACCATCACCGCCCGCGACGCTGTCAGCCTGGGTGCCAAGATCCTCTGCGACCACTTCACCATCTTCACCGACCTGAGCGAGACCATCAGCTCCCGCTCTACCGTGGTGGAAAAGGTCGAGGCGCAGAGAGACAAGGTCCTGGAGATGACCATTGAAGAGCTGGATCTCTCGGTCCGCAGCTTTAATTGCCTGAAGCGTGCCAACATCAACACTGTGGAAGATCTGGTTGGCAAAACGCAGGATGAGATGATCAAGGTCCGCAACCTTGGCCGCAAGAGCCTGGAAGAGGTGGAGCACAAGCTCGCCATGATGGGCCTGAGCCTGGCCAGCGAGGACAACAACTAACACGCCATACGATTCGTCGGGCGGGAAACCGCCCGCGCCATAAAGGAGGAAGACCGCAATGCCCGGTACAAGAAAGCTCGGCAAGACCACCGACCAGCGCATGGCCATGCTCCGCCAGCAGGTGACAGATTTTCTGGACCTCGGCCGCATGGAGACCACCTATACCCGTGCGAAGGAAATCGGCGCCATGGCTGAGAAAATGATAACGCTCGGAAAGAAAAAGGACATGGCTGCCTACCGTCAGGCCCTGAGCTTCATCACCCGTGAGGATGTGGCGAAGAAGGTCTTTGACGAGGTCGCCAAGAAGTACGAAGGCCGCGAGGGTGGCTACACCCGCGTGACCCGCATCGGCCCCCGCCGGGGCGACGCCGCCGAGATGGCGGTGCTGGAGCTCGTCTGATCCTTCTCCGGAGCAACAAAGCAGAAACCACCCCTTGCCAGCGGCAAGGGGTGGTTTTATGCGTTGTGGGCGTTTTCGGGCGCTTTTCGGCGCTCAATTTTCCGCAGATTCCACGGCGGCTTCCTCCGCCTTCAGCAGCACGGCGGCGATGTCGCCCCGGCCGCTTCCGGCCCGGCGGGCGAGCTGCTGCAGCGCTGCGCTGGGGCTCTCGCTCTCGGCCAGGATGCGCAGCATCTCCCGCGCGTCCAGCGCGGCGCACAGCCATCCGGTGCAGAGAAGCAGCTGGTCACCCGGCTGCAGCGCGCCTTTCACCGTAAAGGGCTTTGCCCCGGCGTCCGCGCCCAGCATGCGCCCCTTGCCCGGGGCGGGCGGCGCGGCCTGGGGCGCGGCGTCGGCGCACTCGCGGGTGAGGAGATAGAGCGCCTGCCCGCGCATCAGATAGGCCCGGCATGCGCCGAGACAGGCCAGCGCCAGCCGGTCATCCTCCACACAGGCGGCGACCGCGGCGGCTGCCAGCGGCCGGTCCTCCTGCGCGGCATCTGCGATCTCATTATGGAGCCTGGCAAAGATGGCGTCCAGATCCTCCACGCGGCGCAGACTGTCCGCCGCGCCGCGGAAGGCGCTGGCGGCCAGATAGGCGGCCCTGCCGTCGCCGACGCCGTCGAACACGGCGGCAACGCAGGCCGCGCCCGGCTCCAGCTTCAGCGTGGGAGCGCCGTTCAGCCCGGCGTTGCGCTCCGGCAGGATCTGCCCGGAGAAGAGCAGGTTGCTGGTATTGCCTTTGGTTTCGTCCACACTGCTGACGCAGGCGGTGGTGAGCTGTATCATGGCAAAGCCTCCTTCAAAAGAGGAACATGTTCGCTGTCAGTATAGCACGCACCCGGCGCGCAAGTCAATCCGCATCGCTGACCAGGCGCTTGCGCCGCCGCCATGCCCCGGAGAAATAATAGCTGCCGCTGACGATGATAGGCCCCAGGCGCGCCAGCGCGTCACCCAGCAGGAAACCGGTGACGCCCATGTTGAGGGCAAAGGCGAAGAGGAAGCTGAAGCCCAGCCGGAACACCACGCCGTCCAGCATCCCGCCCAGAAAGCCCAGCATGGAGTGGCCCGTGCCGGACACCACGGACTCAAAGGGCGCCATGGCCCCGCCGAGAAGGTAGATGAGCGCGGTGATGCGCATGAAGGGCGCAGCGTAGGCGAGCACGGCGGGGTCGTCGGTAAACAGGCCGAAGTAGGCGTGGGGAAAGAGGATGCCGCTGATGGCCAGCACCGCCGCGGCGCTCATGCTGATGATGGCGCAGCTGCGCACGATGATGACCACGCGCTCCGGCTTTTTCGCGCCGATGTTCTGGCCGATCATGCCGCCGGCGGCCTGGCGGGACGAGGTGGTGAAGATGTTGGTCAGATGGATGATCTTGTCGCAGATGGCATAGGCGGCGCTCTCCGCCAGGCCGTAGGCGTTGACGTAGCTGATCATGTACATCTGCGTCACGTTGATGAATAGCGCCCGCAGCGTCATGGGGAAGCCGATCTTCAGCATGACCCACAGCTTCTGCCAGTCCACGGCAAAGCTTTTCAGCTTGAAGTCAAAGCCGAAGCGCTCCCGCTTGCGGTAGAGCACCACGAGGGAGAACACCAGAGAGATGCCCTGGCCCAGCACGGTGGCGATGGCGGTGCCCGCCGCGCCCAGGTGGAACACCACGATGAACACGATGTCGCCCACCAGGTTGAAAACCGCCGCGATGGCGATGAAGATGAGGGGGCTGCGGCTGTCGCCCATGCCGCGCAGCACGCTGCTGACGGCGTTGTAGCCGAAAATAAGCGGCAGGCCCACGCAGGTGATGCGCAGATAGCTCAGCGCCCCGGCGAAGGACTCCTCCGGCGTGTTGAGCCCGTGCAGAATGAGGGAGGAGGCCAGAAAAGTGCCGATGGCCATCACGGTGGAGATCACCAGCATCTCGGTAAAAAGCGTGCCGATGGTGGCGTTCAGCTCGTCCCGGCGCTTCGCGCCGAACTGCTGGGAGATCAGCACCTGCCCGCCGCCGGCCAGCGTCATGCTGATCTGGGTAAAAAGGTTCAGCATCCGGCCGCCCATGTTCACCGACACGATGCCGACGCTGCCCACAAAGCGGCCGATGATGATGGTGTCTACCGTGTTGTACAGACTGTTGAGGATGCTCGCCAGCAGGAAGGGCAGCATGAACCGCAGCAGCATCGGCATGATGCTGCCCTCGGTGAAGTCTGTGCCCATGTGGCTGCGAAGCTGATTGCTTGCCATCGTATGCCCACTTTCTCCGTCGCGGCGCGCCGCGCCGCACAATTCATCCATTCATTAATAATAAAATATTATATCACAGATAAAAAGTCAGTTCAATAACAGAAATTGCCCGCAATTCCCCAAAGGGCCGCATGTTTTCCTTTTCTTTTCCAGCGAATATGGTATAATGACTGCTGTGCAGTCATTATATTTGATTTCAGGCGTGCCGCCGAAAGCGGCACATGCCACATTATACCATGCCCCGCGGACATGGTATAATACAGTTTGAAGCCTACCATATCTTGTTGCAGGGAGGTCGATCCACATGATTGATAAACCGATTTTTACCGGCGCGGCCACCGCGCTGATCACCCCCACCACGCCCGCGGGCGTGGACTATGACGCCCTGGGCCGCCTGATCGACTGGCAGATCGAAAAGAGCATCGACGCGCTGGTGATCGCCGGCAGCACCGGCGAGGGCAAGACCCTCTCCATCGCCGAACACAAGGAAGTCCTGCGCTACAGCGCCCAGCGCATCGCCGGGCGGGTGCCCATGATCGCCGGCACCGGCTCGAACGAGACCAGCGTTTCCATCAGCATGAGTCAGTACGCCTGTGAGGTGGGGGCCGACGCGCTATTGGTGGTGACGCCCTATTACATCAAGGCCACGCAGAACGGCCTGGTCGCCATGTACACCATGATCGCCGACGCGGTCACGAAGCCGCTGATCCTCTACAATGTCCCCAGCCGCACCGGCGTGAACATTGAGCCGGAGACCTATCTCCGTCTGGCTGACCACCCCCGGATCGCCGGCATCAAGGAGGCCAACAGCGACATCACCAAGCTGGCCACCACCGCCTCGCTGATCGCGGGCAAGCTGGATCTGTACTCCGGCAACGACGACGAGACCCTGCCCATTCTTTCTTTGGGCGGCAAGGGCGTCATCAGCGTGCTCAGCAACCTGCTCCCGGCGGAGACCTCCGCCATGTGCCACCGCTATTTTGACGGCGACACCGCCGGCGCCACGGCGATGCAGCTGAAGTATCTGCCGCTCATCCGCGCCCTCTTCAGCGAGGTCAACCCCATCCCCGTCAAGGCCGCCATGGCCGAGATGGGCTGGTGCGAAAACTTCCTGCGCATGCCGCTGACCCCCATGGAGGACGCCCATAAGGCGAAGCTCTTCGAGCTGATGCGCGCCGAAGGCCTCATCTGACATCCGAACTTACTTAAAACTCCCTGTTCCGCTGCGGAACAGGGAGTTTTAATGTAGACAGACCTTTTTCAGCCGAGGGCCACGTCCAGCACCATCATAATGAGAAAGCCCAGCACAAAGCCGCAGGTGCCGCCGCGGGAGTGGGCCTGGGGCACCAGCTCCTCCACCACCACGTACAGCATGGCTCCGGCGGCGAAGCTGAGCAGCCAGGGCATGGCCGGGCGCAGCAGTGCCGCGGCCAGCACCGTGAGGATGCCGAACAGCGGCTCCACAGCCCCGGAGAGCACCCCGGTCAGAAACGCCCGGCCCTTGCCCTCGCCCTCCTTCAGCAGCGGCAGGGACACCGCCGCCCCCTCGGGGAAGTTCTGGATGCCGATGCCCAGGGCCAGGGCGGAGGCGGCGGCCAGACTGTCGCCGTCGGCGGCCAGGGCGAAGGCCAGCCCCACCGCCATGCCCTCGGGGATGTTGTGCAGCGTGATGGCCGTGATCAGCAGCAGATCCTGCTTGCGCACGGCGCTGATGTGCTTCTGGCGCGCCTGCAGCTTCGGGATCGCGCTGTCCAGCGCGGCCAGGAACACCACCCCCAGCAAAATGCCCGCCGCGGCGGGCAGCCAGGCCGGAACGCGCCCGGCGTCCGCGCTCTGCTCGATGGCGGGCAGCAGCAGGCTCCACACGGACGCGGCGGTCATCACCCCGGCGGCAAAGCCCAGCAGCGCCCGCCGCAGCCCCGGGCGCACCTCGCCGCGAAACACGAACACGGCGGCAGCGCCCAGGGAGGTCATCAGAAAGGTGAATCCGGTGCCGACAGCGGCACGGATGAGAAATTGCAGCAATCGGATCAACGCCTTTTTTACGGAATACTTCATTCCAGTATAATCGGCGTCCGACGGGAATGTTCCCCCGCGCCCTTTTACGGCGCTGCGACGATGCCGCGCCGCAGCTTCAGCTGCAGGATGCGCAGTACGCTCTCGTCCAGGCGCGCTTCGTCGACCGTGTCCAGCACCGCCGCTGCCACCGCCGCCGGGTCCTCCGGTGCCAGGAGCAGGTCGCAGCCGGCCTCCACGGCCAGCACCGCCGCCTCCGCGCCGCCGACGTTGAGCGCGCGCATCTGCAGCGCGTCGGTGATGACGACGCCGTCATAGCCCAACTCCTGCCGCAGCAGGCCCGTGACGACGGCGGGGGAGAGCGTGGCGGGCCGGGCGCTGTCCAGCGCCGGGACCGTGATGTGCCCCATCATGACCATGTCCGCCCCCGCTGCGATGCCCGCGGCAAAGGGCAGAAGCTCGCATTCCCGCAGCTCCGCTGCGCTTTTGTAGCAGTAGGCCGCGCCGACGTGGCTGTCCTCCGCGGTGTCGCCGTGGCCGGGGAAGTGCTTGAGCACGCAGGCCGTGCCCCCGGCGTGAAAGCCCTGTACCGCGGCGGAGATCAGCGCCGCGGCCTCCGCCGCGTCGTCGCTGTAGGCCCGGCGGCCGATGACCGCGTTGTCCGGATTGGTCCACACGTCCGCCACCGGGGCGAAGTCCACGTTGAAGCCCAGCGAGGAAAGCTCGCTGCCCAGGGTGCGGGCATTGGCAAAGGCGGTCTCCGCGCCGCCGCCGCGGTAGGTGAACATGGGCTCGAAGTCCGTCACGGCCCCCAGATTGTAGGCCACCCGGGCCACGGCGCCGCCCTCCTCGTCCACGCAGGTCAGCAGCGGCACGGCTCCCGCGGTTCCCGCTGCCGTGAGAAGCGCGCGCAGCTGCGCTTCCGATTCCATGTTGTCCCCGTCCAGCACGATGCCGCCCACGGGGCGGGCCGCCAGGGACTCCTGCCACAATTGCGCGTCGGCGCTGACGGCGTCGCCGGTGACCTGCTGCGGGAAGAGCACCAGCATCTGCCAGACCTTCTCCTCCCGCGTCATGCCGGCGAGGATGCGTTGGGCCGATGCTTCGTATCTGTCCGGCGTGTCCGCGCCCGCCGCCGGGGAGACGGCGGCCGATGCGCGCAAAAGCGGCAGGCCGCGCCAGAGCGATACGCTGAGCGCCACCAGCAGCAAACCAAGTCCCAAACCGTAGAAAAGCCCCTTTTTCACAGGGCGCCTCACCCTCTTTCGCAGTTGCATTCTGCCCGAAAAATGGCTATACTATAAGGCGTATCACGTTTTGATACAATCTCTCTATATGATCTCCTTGTAAAGTCTTTGCATCACCGGGAGTGCCTTCATGAGCAAACTGACGGTCATCTTTCCCATCGCCGCGCTGGCGTTCATTGCACTTGTGTTCTCCGCCTGCCTTCCGCTGCTGCGCCAGGGCGTCACCTTCCCGGAGGAAGGGCGGCACATGACCCGGCGGGACCGGCTGCTGTGCCTGGGCATCACGGCGCTTTACGCGCTGACGGCCTTCTCCGGCCTGGGCGACACGCAGGGCATCGAGAGCTTCTGCAAGTTCGGCGGCCGGGGCGAGTACGCCCTCATTGAGCTGCCGGAGGACACCTGGGTCAGCGCCCTGCGCTATTATCACGGGCTCAATATGGGGGAATACTACGTCGAGTTCTCCGAAGACGGCGAGCAGTTTCAGTACGTCGCCTCGATGGAGGCCCGCCACAAGGACGTTTTCAAGTGGAACCAGGCCGAGCTGTCCGAGAATTGGGCAGGGCCGGTGCGCTTTGTCCGCATCACGGCCTCAAGGGCGCTGTGGCTGGGCGAGATCGCCATTTATGACGATTCCGGCGATCTGATCCCCGCCGAGGCCATGGGCATCCCCGCGGGCTGCCGCCGGCTTTTTGACGAGCAGGAGAAGATCCCCGCCGAGGCCAGCTTCATGAACAGCACCTACTTCGACGAGATCTACCACGCCCGCACCGCCTATGAGCACATCGAAAACGTCGCGCCCTATGAGATCAGCCACCCGCCCCTGGGCAAGCTGCTGCTGGGCGTGGGCATCCGCCTGTTCGGCATGGTGCCCTTCGGCTGGCGCTTTTCCGGCACGCTCTTCGGCGTGCTGATGCTCCCGGTCCTCTATCTGTTTCTGAAAAAGATGTTCGGCGGCACCCTCGTCCCCGCCTGCGGCACGGCGATTCTGGCCTCGGACTTCATGCACTTTGCCCAGACTCGCCTGGCTACCATCGACACCTATGAGGTGCTGTTCATCCTTTTGATGTACGGCTTTTTCTGGTGCTATTGGTGCGCGGACCGCACCAGCCGCCGCGCCTGGCTGCCGCCGCTGGCCATGAGCGGCGTGTGCTTCGGCCTGGGCGCTGCCAGCAAGTGGACGGGCATCTACGCCGGGGGCGGCCTTGCGGTGCTGTGGCTCATTGACCGCATCCGCCGCCACCTTGCCCTGCGCCGCGCCGCGCCGGGGCGGGCGTGGCGCGAAACGAGGGAGAACATCGGCTGGTGCCTGCTCTTTTTCGTGCTGGTCCCGGCGGTCATCTACTATGTCAGCTACTGGCCCTACGGCACCGCCCAGGGCATGAGCGGCCCGGGGATGCTCTTTTCAAAGGACTATCTGCGCATCGTCCTGGACAACCAGAAGTATATGCTGCACTACCACTCCAATGTCACCGCCACCCATCCCTATTCCTCGGTCTGGTGGCAGTGGCTGCTGGACGTACGCCCCATCCTGTACTATCAGCACATCTTCCCCGACGGGCGGGAGAGCTCCATCGGCGCGTGGCTGAACCCCATGCTCTGCTGGGGCGGCCTGGCCGCCATGCTCACCATGGCGTATCTCGCCGCGGCAAAGCGGGACAAAACGGCCCTGTTTATCCTGGTGGGCTATCTGGCCCAGCTCGTGCCCTGGCTCTTCGTGACAAGGGTGGTCTTTGAATATCACTATTTCCCCAGCAGCGTCTTTCTGGTGCTGGCGCTGGGGCATTTGTTCCGCACGACGGAGCTGCGCCATCCAAAGCC
The DNA here is from genome assembly GCA_015068365.1 of Oscillospiraceae bacterium. Classification (GTDB taxonomy): domain Bacteria; phylum Bacillota; class Clostridia; order Oscillospirales; family Oscillospiraceae; genus SVKR01. The sequence goes on along the minus strand of SVKR01000018.1, from coordinate 4,838 downwards.
CCGGCCCGTCATCCTCAGCTTCACCATCGTCTCCGTGGTGCTGTTTCTCGCGTTTTATCCTGCTCTCAGCGGCTTGCCCGTGCCCCGCTGGTATGACCTGAAGTTCCTGAAATGGATGGGCACGTGGCCCTATTGATGAGGTGGAAGCACAGATGCAGCTTGTAGATTATCATGTCCATTCCGACATCTCCGAGGACAGCCGCAGCAGTATGTGGGAGATGGTGTGCGCCGCATCCGCGGCGGGGGTGCAGTCCATGTGCTTCACCAACCACTGCGATCTGTTCCGCTGGCAGGATGACCTGCCCAAGCCCCGCTGCCGCGTCATCCCCTGGCTCAGCGCGGAAAAGCTGGCGGAGATGCGCGCGGCACACGCCCTGCCCATCGAGGTCGGCATCGGCCTGGAGCTGGGGGAGGGCCACCGGGACCCGGCGCTGGCCGCCCAGCTTGCCGGTGATGCGCATCTGGACTTCGTGCTGGGCTCGCTGCACCTGCTGCCCGGCTACGGCGATTTTTACTTTCTGAACTACACGGATACAGCGCAGTGCGAGGCGCTTTTTGACCTCTACCTGGACGAGCTGCTGCAGATCGCGCCGCTGGACTTTTACGATGTCATTGCCCACCTGGGCTATGGCCGCCGCTATATGTGGCGCGACGGGGTGGACGCCGGGCTGTCCCTGGCCCGCCACGGCGAGAAGATCGAGCGGCTTTTGCGCATCGTCATTGACAAGGGCCGGGGGATCGAGCTAAACTGTTCCGGGATCCGGGACGGCTGCGGCCCCTTCCCCAGCGAGGAGATCCTGCGGCTTTACCGCCGCCTGGGCGGCGAGATCGTCACCCTGGGCAGCGACGCCCACCGTCCCCGGGACGCCGGGTGCGGCCTGGCGGAGGGCTGCAGGGTGCTGCGGCGCTGCGGCTTTGACCGCGTCGCCGTCTATCGGAGAAGAAAAGCGGACTTTATTGATATTACAGAAGAAGGAGTTTCATTATGATCGGTATCGGTTGTGACCACGGCGGATTTGAGCTGAAGGAGCAGGTGCGCAAGCACCTGGAGGAAAACGGCATCGCGTATAAGGACTTCGGTTCCTTCACGCCGGAGCGCTGCGACTATCCCGTGGTGGCGGAGGCTGTGGCCCGGGCCGTGGTGGCCGGCGAGGTGGAGAAGGGCATCCTCATCTGCGGCACCGGCATCGGCGTGTCCATCGCCGCCAACAAGGTCATGGGCGTGCGCGCGGCCCTCTGCGGCGACTGCTACAGCGCGGAGTACACCCGCCGCCACAATGACGCCAACATCCTCACCATGGGCGAGCGCGTCACCGGCAGCGGCCTGGCCTGCAAGATCGTGGACACCTTTTTGAACACCGGCTTTGACGGCAGCTATCACGCCGACCGCGTGGCCCTCATCGCCGACATCGAGCGCCGGGAGCGCGCATAAGCGACGATGCCCAGACCGCGGACCGTTTATCGGGGAAAAAGAAAATACAGTTGGATCATCACCCTGGCGGCCATGCTGCTGGTCATCGCCATCGCCCTCGCCGCCTGGCTCTTCTACTATCTCCAGCGCTTCATCGTCTATGACAAGGAGGGGCTGCATCTGGACCTGTCCGCCCCGCGGGAGGAGCTTCTGCGCTCCGACGCGCCGGAGGCCACGGCGCAGCCCGCCGTGCCGTACGTGGACGTGGAGATCGTGGTGGAGCAGCGGGACTATTCCGAGATCCAGACCGACGCCGGCAACAATCTGCACAGCATCCACGCCGTGTTTGTCCCGGCCAAGGACGTGACGGAGAACACCCTGAAGTTTTACGCCGGGCGCATGGGCGATTTTGACACGCTGGTGCTGGAGCTGAAGGCCGAGGACGGCTTTTTGCGCTGGCACAGCGGCGTGCCCGTGGCCGACAGCTTCGCCGTCAACGGCACGCTGGAGCTGCGGGAAATGCTGGAGCCGCTGCGGGCGCAGGGCGTATACCTGGTGGCCCAGATCAGCGCCCTGGCGGATGGGGCCATGGCCCTGCGCAACGCCCCCATTGCGCTGAAAAGCGCCGTCACCGGCCAGCCCTATACCGACGCTGCGGGCCAGACCTATCTGGACCCCTACAGCGAAAGCACCCGGGCCTATCTGCTCGCGCTGCTGACGGAGCTGCAGAACATGGGCTTTGACGAGGTGCTTTTGAGCGGCGTCACCTGCCCGGACAGCGACGCGCTGCAATTTTCCCAGAAGATGACCCAGACGCCCGACAGCGTCACCGCCGTCAGCTCCTTCGCCCTGTGGCTGCGGGAGCAGGCCGACACGCTGGGCCTGCCGGTTTCCGTCTGCATCGGCCGCGCCGCCCTCACCGGCGAGGGCGATCCGGCCGGGCAGAACGCGGTGCTGTTTTTCAAGGCCTTTGACCGCGTGGCGGTCCAGACCGGGTTCGACAGCTTCCAGGACGACATCGCGGCGCTGGAATCGGCCCTGGGCGGCCAAAGCGACACCCGCATCGTCGCCGTCACGGAGAACTATACCCCCGAGCTGGCCAGCTACATCGTCAAGTGACCACCGCGCCGGAGAGGCCAAAACCGCACAAAAACGCCCGCAGCGAAAGCTGCGGGCTTTGGTATATCCGGATTCAGATCAGCCAGCGGTTCACCACCGGGATGCGGGAGAGGATCAGCCAGACGAGAAAGCTCAGAAGCAGATTGGCGGCGGCAAGCACCGGCACCGCCAGCACGGCGGGGTAATTTGCCGCCGTAAGGCCGAAGTGTTCAAAGACGTTCAGAAACACGACGTGCACCAGATAGATGCAGAAAGACGCCTTGGACAGCCGCGTCACCGCCGCGGCGGCGCGCCCGGCCGGGAGGGTTTCGCCCAGGCGGTAGAGCAGGGTGAAAAGCCCCGCGCCCAGCAGGCAGGCGCCCACGCCCATGCCCTCGAAAAAGTGGGTCTCGATGCTGCCTTTCCTCCAGGAGAGCAGCGCTGTGGGCACAAAAATCAGCAGATAGCCCGCCAGGGCGCTGAGTGCCCCGATTCGATACGAGGGGGTGCGCCGCGCCAGCACATAGCCCAGAAGCCCATAGCCGATGGCGGCAAAGCTCTGGCGGATGGGCCACATTCCGGCGATGGCATTCAGCAGACGGAAGGGCCAGAAGGGGAGCAGCGTAGGGAAGAGGATGCCCAGGACGAACCAGAGCGCCAGGGCATAGCGCAAAAGCCGCGCATCGGCCTGCTGCACAAAAGCGCGGGTGACGGGCAAAAAGGCGTAGACCAGCAGGATGATGTGCAGAAAATAGAAGTGGAACTCCTGGTTGAACACCAGCACCTCCTTCACCGCCTGCCACAGCGCCGCGCCGCTGAGCGCGCCCGATGCCAGAAGGTGAAAGACCTTGTAGAACATGGCCCAGAAGAGCATGGCCACGACGATCTTCAGAATATTCCGGCCCCAGAGCCGCCGGAGGGGCAGGGACTTTTCCGCCGGCAGCAGCAGCGCGCCGCTGCACATGAAAAAGAGCGGGACGCTTGGGCGGACGGCGCAGCCCCACAAAACGGCGGCCGTCCACTGCAGGGACAAAATCTGCCCGCCGTAGCCGTAGGTGCTGGTGTGCAGCAAAAGGACGCCGAAGATGGCCGCGGCTTTCACCATATCGATCCCGACGCTGCGCGCCGGGGCACTTTGTTCGTTCATACGAAATCACCTGGCCGCGCGTACGCCGCGGCTCACATCGTGTATTTTCCGGCCAGCTCGGAGCGGGACTGGGTGTATTTGACCTTGGTCTCCAGAAAACGGATGAGGAAGGCGATGCCGCCGGCGATGAGCTCCAGCGCGGCGCAGAGCAGGTGCAGCCCGGTCTTGGGGCTGCCGATGATCGCGTAGACAATGGTCACCACCGCCAGCACGGCAGCGGCGATGGCGGCCACCAGCCCGCCCCGGATGACCGAGAGGCTGGAGGCGCGGTAATCGCCGATGGTGCGCTTCTGGGGTACGATGATGTCATTGACGACGCCGTAGAGCACCCAGGCCAGCCCGAACAGCCCGGCAAAGGCGGGCACGCCGCCGTACCAGTGGATGTTGGCGGCAATGGTCCGGGTGGAGGCCAGCAGCAGCAGCGCGGCGCTCACCAGCGCCAGAAAGGCGTAGACGATGCGGTGCTGCCAGCGGCCCTTCTGGTCCAGCTCCTGGGTGTAGTAATAGCCCGTGTAGACATGGTGCATGACCCGCTTGCCGTTGGGCTCCAGGGTCTCATACTGGGTGTAGCCCTCAAAATGGCGGCGGCGGAACCACTTGGTGTTGCCGGAGCCGTACCAGACGCTGACGACGTTTTCTTCCGGCTCGGTCTCCGGGGACTGCGCCTCGGGGGCCTGGCTCTGCGATGTTTCGTTCCGCTTATCCTGTTCGCTTTCCATGGCGTTCACTCCTTTTCCTTCCCGGCCAGCGCCAGCTGATACAGGGCGTTGGCGGCATAGCCGGTCTCTTCCGCGGCGCGGCGGCAGGCCTCCTTCAGCTTCAGCCCCGCGGCGCGGTGGCGCTCCACCGCGGCGAGGGCGGCCTGCTCGGTCATGGCCGGGCCTTCCTCCTTCGCCCTCCCGCGCAGCACCAGCACGAACTCGCCCCGGGGCGGCGTTTCGCTGAATCTGTCCACGGCGGCGCTGAGGCTGGTGCGGATGACCTCCTCGTGGAGCTTGGTCAGCTCCCGGCAGAGGGCGATGTCCCGGTCGCCGAAGCAGGCGAGCATGTCCTGCAGGGTCTTCAGCAGCTTGTGGGGCGCTTCGTAAAAGACCATGGTGCGCTGCTCGCCGCGCAGGGATTCCAGATGCTCCCGCCGCGTTTTTCCCGTGGCGGCCAGAAAGCCCTCAAAGCAAAAGCGCT
>SVKR01000017.1 GCA_015068365.1 Oscillospiraceae bacterium | reverse complement strand
CTTGCATGGGGGGGTGTGAGGGGGGACGGGAGTCCCCCTGCACGTTCAATCTTCGCAAAAACCGGAACATTTTTGAATGTTTCGGTTTTTGCTTTTCAAGCTGTCGACACTTTGTCGACAGCTTGAGACAGCACCGGGCGAAAACGCCCGGTGCTGTCTTTCTCATTCCTCTGTCTGCGCCAGCAGAAACTCCGCCAGCGCCTCCGGCGCGTCCAGCGGAAAGCTGGGGCGGCCGCCGGAGTCCAGCGGCGCGTCCGTGACCACGGCGAAGCAGGCATCGGGCGGGAGCTTGGGCGGCTGGCCAAGGGCGGCGCGGTGCAGCAGGATGGGATTGCGCGCCTCGGTATGCCAGCCCTCCACCAGGATGATGTCCACATCGTGCATCTGTGCCAAAATCTCCTCCAGACTGCGGGGCCGGTACTCCATCAGCGCCCACTTCTCCCCGTCGGCCACGGCCACCATCTCCGCCCCGGCGGCGGCAAAGCGCCAGCTGTCCTTGCCCTCCCGGTCCAGGGAGAGGCGGTGGGCGTCGTGCTTCACGGCGGCGACACGCGCGCCCCGGGCCTTCAGCGCAGCGATCAGCGCTTCCAGATAAGTTGTCTTTCCGGTGCCGGACCAGGCGATGAAGCTGTAGACCTTCGGCATGGCGCGCCCTCCCCGCGTTTTTTTCTGATTGTAGCATTGGGAATTGGCAAAGTCAAACATTTGCCCTTTTCAAAGCCGCGCGCGTTTAGTATAATATGGGCGGATCGGCCATACAATGAGCTGACCGAAAAGAGTTGCGACATGAAGGAAATCGAAGTCAAAGCCTTTGCCAAGCTGAACCTGTCGCTGGACGTGCTGGGGAAGCTGCCCGGCGGCTACCATGAGATGAAAATGGTGATGCAGACCGCCTCGCTGTGCGATGATGTGCGCATTGCCCTGCGAAGCGGCGTCGGCATCACGGTGCAGAGCAATTTCGGCTTTCTGCCCCGCGACGGCAGCAACATCGCCTGCAAGGCCGCGGCGGCGTACTTTGCCGCGGCGGGCATGGAGGGCGCAGGGGCGGACATCGTGCTGCACAAGCGCATCCCCGTGGGCGCCGGCCTGGGCGGCGGCAGCGCGGACGCCGCGGCGGTGCTGCGGGGCCTGAACGCTCTGTGCGGCCAGCCGATGGACGCCGGCGCGCTGGAGGCCCTGGGGGCGACCCTGGGCAGCGACGTGCCCTTTTGCGTCCGGGGCGGCACCCGCCTGGCACTCGGCCGGGGAGAGCGGCTTTTGCCCGCGCCGGAGATGCCGGCGTGCGGCATCGTCATCTGCAAGCCCCGCTTTTCCATCCGCACGCCGGAGCTGTTCGCAAAGATCGACGGGCGCCGCAGCCGCATCCACCCGGACACCGACGGGCTGATGAACGCCATTGCGGAAGGGGACCTGGACGGCATGGCGCGGCGGATGTACAATGTGTTTGAGGATGTTTTGCCCCGGCGGTGCAGCGAGATCGGCACCATCAAGCACGCCCTGCTGGACGCCGGCGCCCTTGGCGCGGTGATGAGCGGGACGGGCAGCGCCGTGTTCGGCCTGTTTCCGGACGAAAACGCCGCCCGCGCCGCCGCCGAGGGGCTGAAAGCGCGCTGGCGGGACTGCTTTGCCGCCGTGCCGGTGCGGGAGCTGTGACGCTGAAAGAAAGAGAGAGGGCCATGTGGATTGAATTTGACGGAATACTGAATGTCCGGGACCTGGGCGGCATCCCCGCCGCGGACGGGCGGCGCGTCCGGCCCGGCAGGCTTTTGCGCGGCGCGGGGCTGCACCATGCCAGCGACGCGGACCTGCGCCGCCTGCGGGAGGAGCTGCATCTGCGCCACATCGTCGATTTTCGGGACGCGCACGAGTGTGAGCGCCACCCGGACCGTGCAGTGGAGGGGGCGGAATATCACAGCCTCCCGGCGCTGACGGCCCTGCCCCGGCAGGCGCCGATGCGCGGCGGCGAGCCGGACTTTGCGGACATTTTTGCCCGGGTCTACGCCAGCCTGGCCGCCTCGCCGGACACCCTTGCGGCTTACCGGGCGTTTTTCCGCATTTTGCTGGACTGCCCCGACGGGGCCGTCTATTTCCACTGCACCCAGGGCAAGGACCGCACCGGGCTGGGCGCGCTTCTGGCGCTGACGGCGCTGGGCGCGCCGATGGAAGCGGTGCAGGAGGACTATTTCCTCTCCAACGTCGGGCTGCGCCAGGCCATGGAGCACCCGGAGTCCCCGGGCTCGGAGCACTGGTCCCGCGAGACGAAGGAGCAGCTGTTTTTTGTCCACCAGGCGAATCTGGACAGCTATCTGCGCCGCATGGCGGAGGACTGGGGCGGCCTGGAGGGCTATCTGCGCCGGGGCATCGGCCTGACGGACGCGGACCTTGACCGGCTGCGCCGGAATTATCTGGAATAATCCGGGCGAAATGCGGGCATACTCCCTCTGAAAAGGGGGAACTATGCGTGCATACCACATTTCGCATCGTGCTTTGCATCTGCCTGATGGCTGTCGCCGTGACGATGGCGGCCTTCACGCTGGCGGGCTTTCAGAAGACGGGCGGCGGCCCGGACGGGACGCTGATGCTGGGCGCGTGGCAGGGCAGCGTTGCGGTATTCGACCGGGGCGACCCATCCGCGCCCCTGGACGTGACGGACATCGAGCTGGCCTCGCTGCGCGCCACCGACCGGGCGCTCATTGAACACGGCTATCCCGTCGCCTCGCGCGAGGCGCTGCAGGCGCTGCTGGAGGATCTGGGCTCATAACGGCGCCTGTCAATAAATTGTCGTTGATTTCTTCCGGCAAATCGGGTATACTGTAGCCAGACAGAGACAGACAGGAGGCGCACCGGCCATGGATATGGAACAGGAGGAGGGCTACTTCGTCGATATAACCGATGAAGAGGGCAACAACTTCAAACTGGAGATCGTCGGCGAGGTGGAGTATGAAGACCAGCTTTTCCGCGTGTTTCTCCCCACCGACATCGACGAGGATGACCCGGATTACGGCTTTATCATCCTGAAATGCACGGAAGTCAACGGCGAAGAGATGCTGGACAGCGTGGACGACGAGGAACTTTTGGAAAAGGTCTACGCCGTCTACATGGAAGAGCTGTTTGAAGAGGACGAGGACGACGCCGACACGCCGGACTGAGCTGACGAAGCACAAAACAAAATTGAATGACTGCGATGTTCGTGGAACATCGGCTCCGCATGGACCTACAATAATTATAAGGGACGCCGATATGCTCTTGCCGTGAATTGCAGGCCTCCCGCGCCCGGCTTTGACCGTGCGCGGACGTTGGAAGCAGCGCAGCGGCGAGGAGGCGACCCACCTGCAATTACGCAGGTTATCATGGAGCCCCACGGCATCGCGGTTTTTTTGTGCATCCCGCTGCGGCGGGCTGCTTTTTTTATGTAGAATTTCGCAGGCATATATGGTAAACTGGCAATACTATGGAACTGTTTTTCGACGGACACGATGAAAAATACGCGGTGGAGCAGATCATGCTGATGCTCTTCCCGGCGGAGCGGCCGGTCTACCCGGCCCGGCCCGGCGGGGCCCTGCGCGCGCAGGTGAACCTGCGCGAGGGCGGCGCGTGGCTGACCGCGACGACGCGCATCACCGCGCCCGACGGGCGCAGCGCCTTCGGCACGGCGCGCGCCCGCCGCAGCGACATGACCGCGCCGCTGATCGCCCAGCGGCTGCGCCAGCGCGCGCTGAAGATGAGCTTTTACCGCGCCAGCGTCCGCTTTCACGGCGAAAAGCCGGTCTGGGGCGCGCTCAGCGGCATCCGCCCGGCGCTGCTGCTGCGCCGGCTGATGGACGAGGGGCTCAATGACGCCGCGGCAAAGGACCGCTTCACGGCCCTTTACGACGTGCAGCCGGAGCGGGCAGCGCTGTGCCTGGACGCCGCGCGCGCGGCAAAGGCCGTGGAGCGGACGCTCTCCCCCGGGGACGTCTGCCTCTATTTCGGCGTGCCGTTTTGCCCCACCCGCTGCGCCTACTGCTCCTTCGTCAGCCAGTCGGTGGAAAAGAGCATGGCGCTGATCCCGGATTTCGTGGAAGCGGCCCGGCGGGACATCGCCGCCACGGCGGCGCAGGTGCGGGGAAACGGCCTGCGCGTCGTGGCCGTCTACTTCGGCGGCGGCACGCCCACCACTTTGTCCGCCGCGCAATTGGACACGGTGCTTTGCACGCTGGAGCGGGAATTTGACCTGTCCGGCTGCCGGGAGTTCACGGTGGAGGCCGGTCGGCCGGATACCATCACCCGGGAGAAGCTGGAGACGCTGCGCGCCCACGGGGTCACCCGGGTCAGCGTCAACCCCCAGACCATGTCGGACCGGGTGCTGGAGGCCATCGGCCGGCGGCACACGGCTGCGGACGTGCTGCGCGCGCTGGACACGGTGCGCGCCGTGGGGGGCTTTCAGGTGAACATGGACCTGATCGCCGGGCTGCCGGAGGACGACGCTGCGGGCTTTGAGCGCACGCTGCGCACGGTGCTGAGCCTGGGGACGGAGAACATCACCGTCCACACCCTGGCGCTGAAAAAGGGCTCCCGCATCCTTCTGGAGGGCACGCGCCTGCCCGGTGCGCCGGAAGTGGGGCAGATGCTGGACACGGCGGCGCGCCTTCTGCGCGGCGCGGATTTGCGGCCGTACTATCTCTACCGGCAGAAGTTCATGTCCGGCGGCTTTGAGAACGTGGGCTGGTGCCGCCCGGGCACGGAGAACATCTATAACATCTGCATCATGGAGGAGCTGTGCACCATCCTCTCCATGGGCGCCGGCGCCTCCACCAAGCTGGTGGGGGCAAACGGCCGCATCGAGCGCCTGTTCGCTCCCAAGTACCCGAGAGAGTACATCGACGGCATCGAGAAGGTCTGCGCTGACAAGCAGCGCGTCACGGCCTTTTATCAATCTGAAGGAGAAGACCGATGAGCTATTCGCTTACGGAGATCAATTACCGCACCGTCACGGACCCGGCGGGCTTTCTCGCCGAGAGCGACGCGGCCTATGACCAGAAGGTCCGCACCGCGGCGGACAAGATCACGGAAAATATAAGCCGCAGCCCCATCGTGCTGCTCTCCGGTCCCAGCGGCAGCGGGAAGACCACCACCGCCATGAAGATCGCGGAGGAGCTGAACCGCCGCGGCGTGGGCACCCACTATGTGGCGATGGACGACTATTTCCGCACCGTCACGCCGGAAAACGTGCCCCGCACGCCGGAGGGGGAGCCGGATCTGGAATCCCCGCTGTGCCTTGACATGGAGCTGCTGAACCGCCATTTCGCCATGCTCAGCCGGGGCGAGCGCATCTATGTGCCGAAGTTTGAGTTCTCCCGCCAGATGCGGGTGCAGGAGCCGGGCAAATCCATCAAGCTCCACGCCGACGAGGTGGTGGTGTTCGAGGGCATCCACGCTCTCAACGATCAGATCACCGACATGAACCCGGAGGCCTTCAAGCTGTACATCAGCGCCCGCAGCGACGTGGTGTTTGAGGACAGGATCGTCTTCAAGCGCACCTGGTTCCGCCTGGTGCGGCGCATGGTGCGGGACTACAATTTCCGGGGCAGCGACCCGCTGGACACCCTGCGCATGTGGGGCAATGTCCGCCGGGGCGAGATCACCTACATCTCTCCGTTCAAGGACAAGGCGGACTATCAGTTCGACTCCTCCTTCCCCTACGAGATGTGCGTGTTCAACAACACCGCCACAAAGCTGTTCCAGTCCGTCCCCGAGGGGGTGGAGCGCTTTGACGAGCTGCGCCGGGTGCTGCCTGCGCTGCAGCTGTTCGGCGTCATCTCCGATAAACTGGTGGCGCCCGACGCGCTCATCCGCGAGTTCATCGGCGGCGGGGTCTACGATTACTGACGGCGGAATACGGAGCGACGGAATCTGACAGAATTGGAAATGCCTCTTGCGAAACGGGCATGGGGGGCATATAATATTCTCATTAACGATTAACGGAGAAGGTTCCATGCGCGCTTTGCTTCATAAAAACCGCATATGGGCCGCTGTGCTGCTGTGTGCGCTGCTGCTGTCCGGCTGCGGGGAAACCACGCCTGCGCCGACCCCGGCGCCCGCCGCGACAGCCGAGGTTACGGAAACGCCGGCGCCCACGCCGGCGCCCACCGCTGCCCCCGTCCCGGCGACGGAGGCGCCTGCGCCACCCGCCGCGACGACGGACATTCTCAGCCAGCAAACGCTGCCGGATCCCGGCGCCACGGCCACGCCCGTCCCCGCCACGCCGCCGCCCTTCCCGGGCGGAAACGCCGGCAGCCCGGAGCGGGTGGACGACACCTATTTTGCCGACGCGGCCTTTTTGGGCAACTCACTCATGCAGGGGCTGTACCTGTACGGCGGGCTGCAATGCGGCAGCTTTTTCTCGAACACCAGCGCCAGCGTGGTCAGCGCCAACACGGTGCGGGACTATAAGGACGCGCACGGCAATGCCTGCACGCTGGTGGACGGACTCCTTTCCAGACAGTACAAGAAGATCTACGTGCTCTTCGGCATCAATGAGATCGGCTTCCGCATCGACGGGTTTATTGAGATTTACAGCGACCTGCTCGCACAGATCGCCGCCGCGGAGCCTGACGCCGAGATCATCGTTTTGTCGCTGACGCCCATCACCAGGGGCCGCGACCGGGCGGACGATCTGTTCACGCGGGAGCGCATCGAACAGTTCAATGCGGCCATCGAAACGATGGCGGGCGCCAACGGCTATACTTATCTGAATCTCTATGACGCCCTTGCGGACGAAGATGGCTGGCTGCCGGACGCGCAGTCCACGGACGGCATCCACTTCATCCCCGCAAAGTATCTGGAGTGGGCGGAGTTTTTGCGCACGCACTTTGAAACCGTGACCGACAGCGGCATTTCTGCCGACTGACCGGTTTAAAAACAGAAAAAACCTCCGATACTATCCACAGGAACGATTGGAGGTTTTTCTCATGTACGGACTGAAAAAGTGGGAGATCGCGCTTTTGTGTGCGCTTGTGTGCGCCCTGCTGCTGGGGCCGGTGCTGGGGGATGCGCCCTGCTATGCCTGGTGGGGTGCGGTTTACCCGGAGCTGACGCCCGGCGGGGGGATGCAAAGCGCCGCGGCGGCGCCGGGCGGCGTGCAGGTGCGCCTGCACACGCTGGAATGGCTGGGCTTTGCCCTGCGGGCGCTGGGGCTCGGGCAACGATAGAATGATAGAATGAAGCGGGCGATGATCGCCCCGGAGGGAAAGGAGCGTATAGGATGGTGACGCAAAAAAAGCAAACGAAGCGAAACCCCATAGTGATCGTTGTGCTGGCGCTGATCCTGTGCCTGTGCATTGCCGGGATCGTGATAACGGCCATGGGACAGAGATCGGCCCTGCCCACACTGCGGGAGGCGCTGGTCTATATCGGCTATCTTCTTGTGCTCTCTTATGCCTTCGTCGGCTACCGTGTTCCCCACGGGAACCTGCTGAAGTACACGATTTTGGTTTTTGCGCTGCTGCTCGTTGTCACGGTGGCGATCAATCCGTCCTACTACGGCAGCACAGCGGGGCCGGACGGCGGGGCGGAGGCGCCCCCTGCATCCGACGGGGAAGCCCTGCCCGCGCCCGTCGGCGCGCCCGACGCGCCGGAAAAGCCCGCCGCACGCTCGCCGCATCAGGAAAAGCAGGACAATTTGCTGGAGCTGGTGTTCCTCGGGGCCACGCTGATCCTGATCTCCTATATGGCGGGGCGGCTGAACCGCATCAACGAAAACCGCTACATTGCCTGCCTGGCGCTGCTGCTGCTCCTCCTGCGGGCGCTCCTTGCCGACGCCGGAGACCGGTTTTTGCCTGCGGGATTCAATGAGTTCAATATGTGGTTGGTCCTCAACTGCTCTTATATTTTGCGCTACAAGGAGCACCGCGAGGCCGGAGTGCTGGACAAAAAACAGGCGGAATAACGCTTCCTACATAGAATTGCAGGCCGAATCCGAGAGGATCCGGCCTGTGTAGTTATTATATTCGTTTTTATTCGATGACCAGCAAAAGCTCCTTGGCCTTGACCACCTGTCCGGCGGACACGTGGACCTCTTTGACCTTGCCGGACTTCGGGGCGGTGACCGAGGTCTCCATCTTCATCGCTTCGATGATGGCGACCACCTGGTTTTCCTCCACCTCGTCGCCGACCTTGACGTTGACGGAGCTGACCATGCCGGGGATGGAGGCGCCGATCTCGCCGGGCTCGCTTTCGTCGGCCAGGCGGGCCTGGCGGCCCTTCTCCGTGGCGTTGGGATCCTTCACCGCGACCTCGCGGCGCATGCCGTTAAGCTCAAACTGCACGTTGCGCGTGCCGTCCTCGTTATAGTCGCCGAGGCCGAGGTACTTGATGACCAGCGTCTTGCCGTCCTCAATGTTGATCTTGTTGGTCTCGCCCAGGGCCATGCCGTTGAAGAAGACGTGGCTGCCCATGCGCATGATGTAGCCGTACTCCTTGCGGTGGGTGATGAACTCCTCGTACACCTTCGGGTACATGGCATAGGAGATGACGTCCTTCATCTCCACGTCGTCGTCGCCGCGGATCTTTCCAAGCTCGGCGCGCAGCGCGTCGAAGTCCACGGGCGGCAGAAGCGCGCCGGGGCGGCAGGTGATGGGCTCCTCGCCCTTGAGGACCACCTTCTGGATGTCCTCCGGGAAGCCGCAGGGCGGCTGGCCCATCATGCCCTTGAAGTAGCTGACAACGCTGTCGGGGAAGGCCAGGTTCTTGCCCCGCTCCACGATGTTCTCCGGGGTGAGGTCGTTCTGCACCATGAAGATGGCCAGATCGCCCACCACCTTGCTGGAGGGCGTGACCTTGATGACATCGCCCAGCATGTCGTTGACGGTCTTGTACATCTCGCGCACCTCGTCAAAGCGGCTGGCGAGACCCAGCGAGGCCACCTGCGGCTGCAGATTGGTGTACTGGCCGCCGGGGATCTCAAAGCGGTAGATGTCCGTGGTGGTGGTCTTCAGGCCCTTGTCAAAGCTCTCATAGCGCAGGCGCACGTCGGCGTAATAGTCGCTGAGCTCCTGCAGGCGCACCGGGTCGATGCCGGTGTCGCGCTCGGTGCCGCGCAGCGCCGTGACCACGGCGTTCATGCTGGGCTGGCTGGTGAGGCCGGACATGCTGGACACGGCGGTGTCGACGATGTCGACGCCGGCCTCCGCCGCCAGCAGAATGGCGGCCACCTGGTTGCCGGTGGTGTCGTGGGTGTGGAAGTGGATCGGGATGCCGACCTCCTGCTTGAGCGTGCCGATGAGCTTCTTCGCGGCGTAGGGCTTGAGCAGGCCGGACATATCCTTGATGCACAGCAGATGCGCCCCGCGCTTTTCCAGCTCCTTGGCCAGATTAACATAGTATTCCAGGGTATAGCGGTCGCGCTTGGGATCCATGATGTCGCCGGTGTAGCACATGGTGGCCTCCAGCAGCTTGTTCTGCTTGAGCACCTCGTCCATGGCGACCTCCATGGCGGGGATCCAGTTGAGGGAGTCAAAGACGCGGAACACGTCGATGCCGCGCTGGGCGCTTTCCGCCACGAAGGCGCGCACCAGATTGTCCGGATAGTTGGCGTAGCCCACCAGGTTGCCGCCGCGCAGAAGCATCTGGAAGGGGATGTTGGGGATCAGCTCGCGCAGCTTCGTGAGACGCTCCCAGGGGGATTCGTGCAGGAAGCGATAGGCCACGTCGAAGGTGGCGCCGCCCCACATTTCCAGGGAGAAGCAGTCCCGCAGGATGTCCGCCGTGCCCTCCGCGCCCTTGAGCATGTCGCGGGTGCGCATGCGGGTGGAGAGCAGAGACTGGTGGGCGTCGCGCATGGTGGTGTCGGTGATGAGCAGCTTCTTCTGATCCAGCACCCACTGCTTCACGGCCTCGGGGCCTTTTTCGTCCAGCATCTGCTTCAGACCCGGCGTAAGCGGCGCCTTGGCCTGGGGGAAGCGCGGCGTATCATACTGGTGGCGCTCGGCGTTGGGGTTGGCCACCTGGATCTGGGCGATGTACTTCAGCACGCGGGTGGCCCGGTCGCGGGAGTCGGTGATCTCAAAGAGCTCCGGCGTCTCGTCGATGAACTTGGTGTGGCACTTGCCGGAAATAAAGGCCGGGTGCGTCAGAATGTTGGTGACGAAGGGGATGTTGGTCTTCACGCCGCGGACGTGCACCTCGTTGATGGCGCGCACGGCCTTGCGGCAGGTGGCGGGGAAGGTGCAGTCCCAGCTGGTGACCTTGACCAGAAGGGAATCGTAGTAGGGGGAGATGATGGTGCCGGCAGCGGCGTTGCCGCCGTCCAGACGCACGCCGAAGCCGCCGCCGGAGCGGTAGGCCGTGATGCGCCCGTTGTCCGGCGCAAAGTTGTTGGCCGGGTCCTCCGTGGTGACGCGGCACTGGATGGCGTAGCCGTTAATGTGCACGTCGTCCTGGCTGCGAAGGCCGATCTCGGGGTAATCCAGGCTCTTGCCCTGTGCGATGAGGATCTGCGCCCGGACGATGTCGACGCCCGTGACCATCTCGGTGACGGTGTGCTCCACCTGGATGCGGGGGTTCATCTCAATGAAATAGTGCTGGCCCGTGCTCTGGTCCACCAGGAACTCCACGGTGCCGGCGCTGACATAGCCCACCTGCTTGGCGATCTTGACGGCGTCTTCCCGCAGGGCCTTGATGGTGGCCTCCGGCACGCTCCAGGCCGGGGCGTACTCCACCACCTTCTGATAGCGGCGCTGCAGCGAGCAGTCGCGCTCGCCCAGGTGATAGACGTTGCCGTGGGTGTCGGCGAGGATCTGTACCTCGATGTGCTTGGGCTCGACCAGGTATTTCTCAATGAAAATATCACCGCAGCCAAAGCTCTTCTCTGCCTCAGAGTGCACCAGCTCGTAGGCGGGCTTGACCTCCTCCGGCGT
Source organism: Oscillospiraceae bacterium (assembly GCA_015068365.1). Classification (GTDB taxonomy): domain Bacteria; phylum Bacillota; class Clostridia; order Oscillospirales; family Oscillospiraceae; genus SVKR01. Next base: position 10,639 of record SVKR01000017.1, on the reverse strand, counting down.
GTCGCAGCGGCGCATGCCGCGCCCGCCGCCGCCGGCGGCAGCCTTCAGAATGATGGGGAAGCCGAAGGAAACGGCCTTCTCCAGCGCCTCGTCGCCGTCTTTCAGCGGCTCGGTGCAGCCGGGCACGGTGGGCACGTTGCAGGCCTTGGCGATCTCCTTGGCGGAGAGCTTATCGCCCATCTTGCCCAGCACGTCGCTGGGCGGCCCGATGAAGGTGATGCCGTTGTCCTCGCAGGCCTTGGCGAAGGCGGGGTTTTCCGAGAGGAAACCGTAGCCCGGGTGAATGTAGCTCACGCCGCGGCGCTTGGCCAGGTCAACGATGCCCGGGATGTCCAGATAGGCCCCCAGGGGGGTCTTGCCCTCGCCGATGAGATAGGCCTCGTCAGCGCGGGTGCGGAAAAGGGAATAGGTGTCCTCCGCGCTGTACATGGCGACGGTGTGCAGGCCAAGGTCATAGCAGGCGCGGAAAATGCGGATGGCGATCTCGCCGCGGTTGGCGACGAGGACTTTCTCGATTTTTTGCTCCGGCATGGTCGTTCTCCTCTTTCTCCGTTAGATTGAAAGGCAGGTAACTAATTTCCTAATTATAATTATAGTGCCAAATTTGAAAATTACAAGCAGCGATTGAAAAAAACCTTTCCGGCGCCCCGAAGCTCCGGGGCGCCGGAAAGTTGCCAATATGTCATTTCCGTTTTTTCCGCAGCGCGGCGATGAGCACCGCCGCGGCGACCACCACCACGGCGGCGGCGCCCGCGGCGATGTAGGGCTTGCTGCCCCGCCCTTCGCGGGCGGCCTGCTCCAGCGTCTTGTCGTCTGCCGCCGGCGTCAACTCGATGGTCTTGCCGGGGGAGGGGGACTCCGTCGGCGCGGATGTGGGCTCGGACGCAGGCGCGGGCAGGGGGGCTTCTGCGGGCTCCGGCGCCTGCGTGGCGTCCGGTGTCACCGTAGGCGCCGGTGTCACGGCGGGCGGGAGCGTCGGGACCTCCGTCGGCGCCGGGGCTTCGGTCTGCGCCGGGGGATCCGCCGCGGCGCGCGTCACGATGGTGACGCAGTTTTCATCCGGGGCCAGCGCGCCGTTATAGGGGTCGTCCAGGCAGACCCAGAGGTCCCGGTGGCCGTAGAGATAGCCGCAGTAGCCCCAGCGCCGCCCGGCGGGGTCGGTGAAGAGCGGGCCAAAGGAGATCTGGTCCTGGCCGAACCACTCCGGGCTGAGGGAATCCGTGACGACGCCGCTGCCGGGATAGCGGTAGACATAGACGGTGTCCGTCCGGTTCCAGTCCAGCTCCGCGGTCTCCTGCACCAGCTCGGCGCCGTGGTCGGCCATGAAGCTCTGGTTGTCATAGTCCGCGACCATGTCGCTCATCCGCACCCAGGCGCTGACGCCCTGCCAGGGCATGCTGCCCAGCGTGTCCGGGTCATATTCCAGCAGGCCCCAGCTGCCCTGGTAAATGCTGCTGATGAGATAGCGCTGGCCGTTCGGCAGCGGCACGGACTCCCGACTCTCCGGCGCGGTGTGGGCCTGAACATAGCCGAAGGGGCCGTTGGTCCAGTACCAGCGGTTTTCGTACACGCAGTCCTGCTGGTGCTTCTCCAGAAAATCATTCGTGGGGATGTAGGCCACATCCGCCAGCGCGGGGGCGGCCAGGGCAGACAGCAGCGCGCAAAGCAAAAGAAGTGAAGACAGGCGTTTCATTCCCTCATGCCTCCTTTTCCGGAATCCATTGTACCCCATTTGACGCAAAAAGGCAAAAAAAGTTTCCAAGCGCACGGCATCTGTGGTATAATCAAAACATGGAAATCTCCATAAAAATCTACCCGACAGGAGGGCACAGCAATGAAACGGATCGCAAACTGCGCGCTGGCGCTGATTCTGGCGCTGGTGCTGGCCGTCCCGGCCTGGGCACTGGACGAATGGGACATGCCGGCGGACGAGTATGTGTTCTACAGCCAGCTTTCCGAGTATGGCCGCAGCATCTATGAGGAGATGTGCAAACCGGAGTCCCTGGCCTGCTTCCGCAGCGGCGAGAGCTTCACGATGCGCTTTGATGGGCCGTTTGATGACTTCAACGCCGCGTCGCAGACGATCTTCGCGGCGTCATCCGCGGCCCTGTCCGCCTTTGAGCTGAACCACCCCAACCTGTTCTGGCTCAAAGGCTCCTCCGACGGCACCAGCGGCAACACCGGCCGCATTGACCTGACCGTGACCCCTCATTTCGCCGAAAACTGGAGCAGCGGCGGCCGCAGCACCGCCTCTGACGAGGCGGCGGTCACGGCGGTCGTGCAGCAGATCGCCGCGGAGGCCAGCGTGCAGGGCGGGCCTTACCAGCAGCTGCTCTACGCCCACGACTGGCTGACGAAGCACAACATCTATAACGGCACCGCCGCCGCGGCGGACGCAGCCGGGGATTACCTGCCCTGGACGCCGCTGAGCGCCCTGACGGACGGGCTTTCCCCGGTGTGCGAGGGCTATGCCAAGGCCTTCCAGCTCATCTGCGGCGAGCTGGGCTACCCCTGCATCATGGTGGACGGCCTGGCGAACGGCGCCGGCCACAGCTGGAACCAGGTGCAGATCGCCGGGCAGTGGTACGCCGTGGACGTGACCTATGACGACCCCACGGTCAGCGGCATCGGCAGCCCCGACTCCGGCTACGAGACCCGCGATCACTTCCTCGTGGGCGCGGACACGGTCGTGGACGGCACCCACCGCTTTGCCGACACGCATATCCCGGACGGCCAGCGCATCGCGGGCGTGTACTTCACGATCCCCGCCCTGGCCTCCCAGGGCCTGGACCCGGCATTCACCTGGGGCCCACCGGACATTGATGAGCCCGGCACCGACGAGCCGGAGCCCATCCGCTTCGCGGACGTGGACGACACCGCCTACTTTGCCCCCGCGGTGCAGTGGGCCGTGGCCATGGGCGTGACGAAGGGCACCGGAAAAGACGCCGGCGGCAGCGATCTGTTCTCCCCGCTCGCCACCGTAACCCGCGGCCAGGCGGTCACCTTCCTCTACCGCGCCATGTGGGAGCCGGAGACGGCGTCGGCGGAAACCCCCTTCACGGACGTCAATGCGAACGATTACTACTACAAGGCCGTGCTGTGGGCCATTGAAAACGGCATCACCAACGGCACCGGCGCCGACACCTTCTCCCCCGACGACCCCGTGACCCGGGGCCAGATGCTCACCTTCCTCTGCCGGACGATCAACGGCCCGGCGGAGAACGCGGAGGGGCCCTGGTACGCCCCGGCGGAGCGCTGGGCGGCGGAGAACGGCATCGCGGAGGGCACGGCGGAGGCCTATACCACCGGCGGCCAGTGCCCGCGCTGTGACGTGGTCTACTATCTCTTCCACGCGATCCTCTCCATGGCGGGCTGAAATAATCCGTCTGCGTGCGCCGGAGCTACGCTCCGGCGCACTGCATTTTGCCCGGAAATGCCAGTTGCAAGCCGGGGAAAGCCGTGGTATAATAAAGTGTTAAATTATGCGAAGCGGAGATGCGCCATGTGGATTTCTGACAAGTGGACGGACTTCGAGCTGATCGACTGCTCCCGGGGAGAAAAGCTGGAGCGCTGGGGCGATCAGATTTTGGTGCGCCCGGACCCCCAGGCCATCTGGAACACGCCCCGCGCCAACCCGCTCTGGGCCCGCCCCTCCGCCCGCTACAGCCGCAGCGCCACCGGCGGCGGCCACTGGGAGAGCAGCGCCCTGCCGGACAGCTGGAAGGTGCGCTACGGGGACCTGACCTTCTGCGTCAAGCCCATGAACTTCAAGCACACCGGCCTTTTCCCGGAGCAGGCCTGCAACTGGGACTGGGTCATGGAAAAGATCCGCGCCGCCGGCCGGCCGGTCAGCGTGCTGAACCTCTTCGGCTACACCGGGGCGGCCACCGTCGCCGCGGCGAAGGCCGGGGCCAGCGTCTGCCATGTGGACGCGGCGAAGGGCATGGTGCAGTGGGGCAAGGAGAACGCGGAGGCCTCCGGCGTCCGGGACTGCCCCATCCGCTGGATCGTGGACGACTGCGGCAAGTTCGTGGAGCGGGAGGTGCGCCGCGGCCGCCGCTATGACGCCATCATCATGGACCCGCCCTCCTATGGCCGCGGCCCCGGGGGCGAGGTCTGGAAGCTGGAGGACAACCTCTGGGATTTCGTGTCCCGCACGGCGGAGGTGCTGTCGGACGAGCCGCTGTTTGTCCTCATCAACTCCTACACCACCGGCCTTTCCGCCTCCACCATCGGCTATGTGGCGGAGAGCATCTTCACCCGCCGCTTCGGCGGCCGCAGCGAAAGTCAGGAGCTGGGCCTGCCGGTGACGGACAGCGGCCTGGCGCTGCCCTGCGGGGCCAGCTGCCGCTGGGAACGATAAGCATACAGGGACGACACAGACTATGAGCGAGCCCATCATCAAAATCGAACAGGTCAGCTACACCTACCGCGAGGCGAAGCGCCCGGCGCTGCAGGACGTCAGCCTGGACATCGCCCGGGGCAGCTTCACGGCGTTGCTGGGCCACAACGGCAGCGGCAAAAGCACGCTGGCCAAGTGCCTCAACGCCATTTTGCTGCCTTCCTCCGGCCGCGTGCTGGTGGAGGGGATGGACACCGCGGACGAGCGCGCGCTGCTGGACATCCGCCGCACCGTGGGCATGGTGTTCCAGAACCCGGACAACCAGATCGTCGCCTCCGTGGTGGAGGACGACGTGGCCTTCGCGCCGGAGAATCTGGGCGTGCCCCCGGCGGAGATCCGCCGCCGGGTGGACGAGGCGCTGCGCAGCGTGGGGATGTATGACTTCCGCCTGCACGCGCCGCACCTGCTCTCCGGCGGACAGAAGCAGCGCATCGCCATTGCCGGGGTGCTGGCCATGCAGCCGCAGTGCATCGTGCTGGACGAGCCCACCGCCATGCTGGACCCCATCGGCCGGCGCGAGGTGCTGGCCACCATCGAAACGCTGCGGAGAGAAAAGGGCATCACCGTGGTGCTCATCACCCATCACATGGAAGAGTGCATCGACGCCGACCGGCTTATCGTCATGTCCGGCGGCCGCGTGGCGATGGACGGCACACCGCGGGAGGTCTTCTCCCGGGTGGAGGAGCTGAGGGCCGAGGGCCTGACCGTGCCGGAGACCACCGAGCTGCTCTACGGCCTGCGCCAAAGCGGCTTTCCCCTGCCGCTGGACGCGCTGCACGTGGACGAATGTGCCGACGCCATCGCCGCGATTCTCAAAAAGGACAGGTAAGCCATGCCGATCCTCAAAGTCGAAGACCTGACCCACGTTTACAGTCAGGGCACGCCTTTTGAAAAGGTCGCGATCGACCATATATCGACGGAGATCCACGCGGGCGAGGTGCTGGGCATCATCGGCCACACCGGCAGCGGGAAATCCACCTTCATCCAGCATCTGAACGGCCTGCTGAAGCCCACGTCGGGCAAGGTGCTGTTCGACGGCGCGGACATCCACGCCACCCGGGAGGCCACGCGGGACGTGCGCTTTCAGGTGGGGCTGGTGTTCCAGTACCCGGAGTATCAGCTCTTCGAGGAGACGGTGTTCAAGGACATCGCCTTCGGCCCGCGCAACATGGGCCTGAGCGAAAGCGAGATCGGGGAGCGGGTGCGCGAGGCGGCCTATTTTGCCGACGTGCCGGAGGCGCTTCTGGAATCCTCGCCTCTGGAGCTGTCCGGTGGGCAGAAGCGCCGCGTGGCCATCGCCGGCGTCATCGCCATGCTGCCGAAGGTGCTGATCCTGGACGAGCCCACGGCGGGCCTGGACCCCGCCGGGCGGGAGAGCATTTTGCAGCGCATCCTGGACTACCGCCGGGAGACGGAGGGCACCGTGCTGCTCATCTCCCACAGCATGGACGACATCGCCCGCGTCGCAACGCGCCTTCTGGTCTTTGACCGGGGCAGGATCGCCATGGACGGCACCCCGGCGCAGGTGTTCGAGCGCGCGGAGCAGCTGAAGGACATGGGCCTGACGGTGCCTGCGGCCACGGAGATCGCCCTGGCGCTGCGCCGCCGCGGCATTGACATACCCGAGAGCATCTACACCATAAACTATCTGCGGAAGCTGCTCGTTTCCCTGGGAGAGGGGGATGCGCCATGCTGAAGGACATCACCCTGGGGCAGTATTTCCCCGGCAGCACCCTCATCCACCGCCTGGACCCCCGCACGAAGCTGGTGGGCCTGGTGTGCTATATCGTGGCCCTGTTTCTGGCCAAAAGCTATTACAGCTATGCCTTCATGGTGCTGGTGCTGGCCTGCCTCAGCGCCCTGGCCCGCATCCGGCCCAAGACCCTGTTCAGCGGGCTGAAGCCGCTGCTGTTCATTTTGCTGTTCACCGGCGTCATCAATCTCTTTTACGGCAGCGGCGAGCCGCTGGTGCAGTTCTGGTTTTTCAAGATCACGGCCAACGGCATCCGCACCGCGGTGTTCATGGTGCTGCGCATCATGCTGCTGGTCTGCGGCACCTTTCTGCTGACCTACACCACCTCGCCCCTGCAGCTCACCGACGGGCTGGAAAAGCTCTTTGCCCCGCTGAAGGTCATCCGCTTCCCGGTGCACGAGCTGGCGATGATGATGTCCATCGCCCTGCGCTTCATCCCCACGCTCATTGAGGAGACGGACAAGATCATGTCCGCACAGAAGGCCCGCGGCGCCTCCTTTGACACCGGCAAGCTCACCCAGCGGGCCAAGGCCCTGATCCCGCTTCTGGTGCCGCTGTTTGTCAGCGCCTTCCGCCGGGCCGACGAGCTGGCCACGGCCATGGAGTGCCGCTGCTATCACGCCGGAGAGGGCCGCACCCGGATGAAGGAGCTGCATTTTTCCGGGCGGGACGCCGCCGCGCTGGCGCTTTGCGCGCTGATGATCGCCGCGGTGTGCGCGCTGCGGCATTACGGCTTATGAGAAACATTGCTTTACGACTGAAATATGACGGCTCCGCCTACCACGGCTGGCAGGTGCAGAAAACCGACGTCTCCGTGGCGGAGACCGTGGAAAAGGCCCTGGCGAAGGTGGTCAAGCACCCGGTGCGCGTGGTGGGCTGCGGCAGGACGGACGCGGGGGTGCACGCGCTGCGCTACTGTGCCAATTTCCGCACCGACTGCGCCATCCCGGCGGAAAAGCTGCCCCTGGCGGTGAACGCCCGCCTGCCCGGGGACATCGCCGTGGTCGCCGCCTGTGACGCGCCGGAGGACTTCAACGCCATCGGCTCGTGCATCCAGAAGGAGTATATCTACCGGATTTTGAACAGCCGCTACCGGGATCCGTTCCTGGATAAGCGCGTGTGCTTTTATCCCCAGCGCCTGGACACGGAGCGCATGGCCGCGGCCGGGCGCGCCTTTGAGGGCACCCACGATTTCCGGGCGGTGCGTTCGGTCGGCACGGAGACGAAGACCACGGTGCGCACGGTGCACTGGTGCCGCACGCAGCGGGAGGGCGAGCTCATCACCGTTTCCGTCTGCGCCGACGGCTTTCTCTACAACATGGTGCGCGCCATCGTGGGCACCATGGTCTACGCCTCCTACGGCAAGCTGGAGCCGGAGGAGATCCCCGCCCTGCTCGAAACCGGCGACCGGCGGCTGACCGGCCCCACCATGCCCCCGCAGGGCCTTTATATGCACCGCGTCTGGTACGACGGCGCCGTGGGGGAAATGATGGCTTGCGAAAATGATGCAAGCGGCAGGTAGAATTGTTCACAATTGATGTAGGATAATGGAGTTGCTCTATGGACGATAAGCATCCTGCCTCCGAGCCGGAGGCAGAGGAGCTGACCGAACAAGAGAACATGGACCCCACCGAGGCGCAGCCGGACGAAGCTGACCGCCCCGAAGCGCCCGAAGCGCCGGAAAAGGCCGAAAAGCGCCCCGCGCCGAAGCGGCGCAAGGCTGACGCTGCGGAGGAAACACCCCGCCGCAGCCGGACGCTGCGGCGCATCCTGGCGGGGATTTTGACGCTGCTGCTCATCGTGCTGGCGGTGCTGGTCTTCGTCTTCCGCGACGAGCTGACCGGCGCGGGCCTGCGCCGCATCTTCGGCCGCGAGGCCGCGGAGGCCGCGGCGCGGGAGGCCTTCACTTACGAGACCGGAGCGGAACAGGTCTTTGCCCCGGCGGGGGACGGGCTGGCGGTGGCCAGCGGCGCCTGCGTCCAGCTGCTGCGTTCGGACGGGTCCACGGTGTTCAAGCAGGTGGTCAGCTACGAGCGCCCGGCGGTTTTCGGCTCGGAAAAGGGTGCGCTTTTCTGCGAGCTGGGCGGCACCGGCTGCATTTTCGCGGACTTTGACGGCGCGTTTCGCAGCCCGGAAAAGGGCGGCGACATTCTGACCGCCGGCATGAACGAAAACGGCTGGTTCTGCCTCGTCACCGCCGAGCCGGGCTATAAGGCCCTGGTCAGCGTCTATAACAGCGAGTGCGAAAAGCAGTACGAATGGTGGTCCGGCAGCGGCTATGTGCTGCGCGCGGCCCTCTCGCCGGACAACCGCACCCTGGCGGTGCTCTGCGCCGAGCAGGAGGGGGCCCGGCTCCACTTCTTCGCGCTGAACAGCGAGACGGAGCGGGGCAGCGCCGCCGTGGCGGACACGCTGCTCATCGACCTGTGCTATCTGTCGAATGACAGCGTCTGCGCCGTGGGCGAGCAGGGGCTTTGGTTCTTCTCCGACACGGGCGCGGAGCGGGGGCAGTATCTGCTGGACGGGCGCTATCTGCTGGACTATGAGTTCGGCCGGGCGGGCTTTGTCACCGTCTTTGCCGGCGCCTACCGTTCCGGCGCGGGCGGCACGCTGCTGACCCTCGGCAGCGACGGCCGCGTGCAGGGCTCTGCGGCCCTGGAGCGGGACGTGATCAGCCTGTCCGCCGTGGGCAGACAGGTCCTGGTCATGACCGGCGACAGCCTGGCGCTTTACAATCAGGATCTGGTGCGGCAGTCCGCCAACGAAACGCTGATGACTGCCAAGCGCGCCATTCTGCGTCCGGCAGGGGATATTCTGCTGCTGCACGCATACAGCGCCGAGCGCTTCAGCTTCTAGGAGGTTTGCAATGGCGATCAAAGCGATCATCGACCTGGTGCTTCTGGGCATTCTGATCATCTGCGTCTGGAGCGGATATAAAAAAGGCATCATCATGGGCATCGGCGGCATTTTGTGCATCATCATCGCCGTCTACGGGGCCAATCTGCTGGCCAACTCCTTCTCCTATGACGTGGTGCCGGCCCTGAAGCCCTTTGCCAACGGCTATACGGACACCGTGATGAACGGCAGCGACAGCGCGGTGATGAAGCGCATGGGCTGGGACGGCTCCACCTACCGGGTGGAGGACCTGGTGGAAATGTACCCCAACCGCCGGCTGGAGTTCTGCTCCACCTGCTATCAGGTCCTGGGCTTTGACGACGGCCTTTCCGACCGCATGGCGGAAAAGGCGGTGACCTACGCCCGCGAAAGCGGCAGCAGCATCCGCGCCGCGGTGGGGCAGATCCTCTGCGAAACGGTCAGCTACGCGGCCTGCTTCCTGGTGGCCTTTCTGCTGCTGCTCATTATACTTACCGTGATCGGAAATCTGCCGAATCTCAGCTATAAGCTGCCACGGCTGGATTTGCTGAACGACATATTGGGCGCCGTGCTCGGCCTGGTGACGGGACTGATGTTCTGTGCAATCCTGGTATGGGCGCTGCGCTTTATGGGAAAGCTGATAGGAAGCGACACGCTCTCGGCCACCCGCATCGGCGGCTGGCTGCTGCGGCAGGGCTTCCTCACAAGGTATCTGGGAATCTGACAGGAGACACAAATGGAACCTACAATCTGCGCAAGGTGCAAGAAAAATGTCGCCGTGATCTTCATCACGAAAATTGAAGGGAACGACACGAGAAACGAGGGCCTGTGCCTGAAGTGTGCCCGGGAGCTGCACATCAAGCCCGTGGACGACATCATCTCCAGGATGGGCCTGTCCGACGAGGATCTGGACTCCCTGCAGGGGGATATGAGCACCATGCTGGGCGAGGGTCTGGCTGCGCTGCAGCAGGCCGCCACGGACGCCGACGACGCCGGCGACGATGACGACGAGGGCAAGACGGCCACCTTCCCCTTCTTAAGCCGCCTGATGGGCCAGGCCGGGAACAACAGCTCCGGGGAGATGATCCCCGCCGAGCCGCCCCGGGCCGAAACCGGCCACGCCGCCCCCGGCAGGGACAGCGGCCGCAGCGCCAAGAAAAAGTTTCTGGACAACTACTGCATCAACCTCACCGACCGGGCGCGCTCCGGCAAGCTGGACGCCATGATCGGCCGGGCGGAGGAGCTGGAGCGGGTGATCCAGATCCTCAACCGCCGGCAGAAGAACAACCCCTGCCTCATCGGCGAGCCCGGCGTGGGCAAAACCGCCATCGCCGAGGGGCTGGCCCAGCGCATCGCCGCCGGCAGCGTGCCCTACAAGCTGCGGGAGAAGGAGGTCTATCTGCTGGACCTCACCGCCCTGGTGGCGGGCACCCAGTTCCGCGGCCAGTTTGAATCCCGCATGAAGGGCCTCATCCAGGAGATCACGCGGGAGGGCAACATCATCCTGGTCATCGACGAGATCCATAACATCGTCGGCGCCGGGGATGCCGAGGGCAGCATGAACGCGGCCAACATCCTCAAGCCGGCCCTCTCCCGCGGCGAGATCCAGG
>SVKR01000001.1 GCA_015068365.1 Oscillospiraceae bacterium | reverse complement strand
GCAGTCCATGCCCCGGCGGTTGTGCTCCTTCCAGGCGCACCAGCCCGGAAAATCCGCGCCGTGGGTCACCTGCACGTCGGCTTCGGCGCCGTCGGGCTCCTCGCTTTCGCCGTCCAGGCGCAGCAGCAGCAGTTCCCGGTAGTCCGCGCCGCCCACCCGGCCGTCCGACGCGGTGTAGACGCAGACATAGGGGCAGTGCCAGATCAGACGCGCCGTGGGCAGGCTCTGGCTGTGGAAGCTGATGCGCAGCCCGTCCGTGACCGGGATGCCCTCTGTGGCGTCGCCGCGCCAGCTGTCGATCTGGACGTTGGGCACGTCGCCCTGCGGGCAATCTTTGATGTAGCTGATCTCCTCCGCGATACGGGGGATGTCCTCCGCCGCGACGGGGGTGGCTTCCCGCTCCACGCGCACATCGCGGATGGTGCAATGCTCCCCGGTCAGGGCGACGTAGGCATAGCGGGAGCTGTAGGGCAGCGCGACGACCGTCTGCAGTGTCTGCGTGCCGTCGGAGATGCGGATGCGCGCGTGATCCTTGACGCGCACGCCCTCGACGACGTAGCTGCCGTCGCCGGCGGCGGCATCAGAACCGGGCAGCACAGTGGTCTCCATTTTCCTGGCCCCGGTGCATTTCGTCTGCCCGTCAAAGCGGATCTGCCCGTACTCCAGATAGACCAGATCCTGCTGCTTTTTCTCGTCAACATGCACTCTCGCGTCCAGCGCGTCGAACAGCAGCAGCGCCGGCAGGCCCTCCGGCCCGGACGCATCCGGCGCGGGGAGGGCGCGCAGGCAGATGCGCGCGGGCTTGTCCGTCAGCAATATCCCGGCCAGCCCCTCACGCTGCGCCCCGGGCGCGGCGGCGTCGGGGCCGGCGGCGTCCTGCTCGCGCATGGCGTAGTCCACGTCCTTGTCGATGAGGTGCAGCATGATCTTTGCATAGGTGGGGTCGAACTGCGTGCCCATGCCCTCCACCAGCTCCTCGCGCACCTTCTGCTGGGGGATCGGGTCGCGGTAGCTGCGCTTTGAGGTCATGGCGTCATAGGAATCGGCCACGGCGATGATGCGGGCCAGCTCCGGGATGTCCTCCCCCGCCAGGCCGTCCGGGTAGCCCCGGCCGTCATAGCGCTCGTGGTGATAGTGGGCGCCGATGCTGAGATAGGGCGACTGCCGGATGCTGGAGAGGATCTGGTTGCCGTAGACCGGGTGGAGCTTGATCTGGTCAAACTCCGCGTCGGTCAGCTTGCCGTCCTTGTTGATGATGGCGTCGGGGATGCCGATCTTGCCCACATCGTGCAGCAGCGCGGCAAAATAGACCTCCTCACACTCCTCCTCGGACTTGCCCGCCTCCCGGGCAAGCTGGGTGGAATACATGGCCACGCGGGTGGAGTGGCCGTGGGTGTAGCGGTCCTTGGCGTCGATGGCGCTGGCCAGCGCCTGGGCCGTCTGCTCAAACAGGGCGTGCTCCTTCTGCTGCTCCTGCCGGTAATACTCGATCTCCATGCGCCGGGCATGCTCCACCTCGCGGTTCATGTCCTTCAGCGCGAAGACATAGAGCAGCGCCGCCATGAGCACGATGGCCATGTTGTTCAGCGAGATGCCGTATAGGAACACCTGGAAGATGGACGCGGCGATGCTGACCGCGGTGAACAGGATCAGCGACAGGGCGATGCTCCGGCTCAGGCGCCGGAAATGCTGCAAAATAACGGACAACTGGATCAAAATCACCGCCAGCGGGATGGCGTAGCACAGGATGAAGCCCGGCGCGCGCTGATAGCGGTTCATCTCGTCGAAGGTGTAATAAAACCCGGTGAACTGGGATAAAACGACCAATCCCATTCCCACCAGCAGCAAGATCCGCACGAACTTCAGCCGCCGGGGCGTCTTTTCCAGCTTGGCGTCGCTGGTGAACAGGTCGATCAGATACATATTGAAGGCGTAGATGATGACCAGCGTCAGGAAAAACACCAGAAAGTTGCTCACCCGCACCATCACCCAGCCCAGGGAGCTGGGGTCGCCCCGGAAGATATAGGCCCGCCGGTCGGAGATCAGAAGCAGCATGGCGCTGATTTCCAGAAGCATCAGTGCCACCTTCCGCTTGGCCGATATGGCATTCGTCATATAGACAAAGAGCGCCATGATGCCGCAGATGCCGCTCAGAACCAGCATGATGTCGGCCTGGTACTCTCTCAGAATCTCCATTCTCTGTCTCCTCCCCGCGGGATGCGAAGTCCGTAGTCAGTTTGCTTGCTAAAAAATATTATATCATTTATATCATATCGGAGCGCGCTTTGCCATAGCGAATTTCACTGCGTGCCGACGCACTCCACCGCGTCCACGCCCTCCAGCGCGCGCAGGCGCGCCCAGCGCCGCCGAGGCGAAGTTGAACGCCTTGAGATATGCGATCCAGGTCATGGTTTCCTGCCTCCGTCGTCCGGCTTGTTTTCCCGGGCAGATGCGCTTATCTGCCCTTCTTCTGCTCCTGTTTGTCCTGATACATCCGCTGGTCCGCGCGCCGGAACACCGTTTCGCTGTCCGCATCTCCGGGCGCGAACTCCGCCATGCCCGTGGCTGCCGAGAACCGCTGCCAGGGGTCCACGGTGTCGTCCTTCTCGCTCGCGGCGAAGCGCTTTTTCATCCCGTCCAGCTTTGCTGCGCGCTCCTGATAGTCGCTTCCGGTCAGGACCGCGGCGAATTCGTCCCCGCCGATGCGGAACACGGGAGAGTGCTTGAAGGTCTCGCAGAGGATCTGGCAGCAGCCTCTGATGTACGCATCCCCCGCCGTATGACCATAGGTGTCGTTGACCGTTTTCAGCAGGTTCACGTCCATCATCACGATGGCAAACTCTGCCTCGCCCTTCCGGATGGATGCATCCAGCTCCGTCGTCTTCTCCGAGTAAGCCTCTTTGTTCCCCACATTGGTGAGGGAATCCCGATAGGCCTTCCGGCTGATCGCGCCGATCGCTTCCTCCTGGTTGCGCACAACGTCCTCGACCCGCTCCTTTTCCCTGCGGATGTTCGTGAGACTGTTGATATAATCAAGGATGCGGATCTGCATCGACCTTGTCTCTTCGTAGATGTCCCGGATCTCATCGTTGCGTCTGAGGTCCGCTTCGATGACGCCCGCTTCCTCGTACTGCTTCCCCTCCTCCGGTGCAAAGCGCTTCATCCCCTCCGTCAGCCGGTTGAGGGGGCGGATCACGGTCTTCTGGACAAAAATGACCGCGCCGATAAGAATGAGGAGGATGAAAATGACCGTTGCGGTGAAGAGGGACAGGAGAAAGTTCGTCCTGGAGCGCATCACATCTTCCATGCTCACGTCGCAGCCGACGGTGCAAACCAGCTCCCCTTCCCGGTCATAAACCGGAGCATAGGCGGAGCAGAGCCATCCCCAGTTGCCGTCTGAGATGGTGGGCTCCACCGCTTCGGATGCGTCAACGCCCAGGAATTCCGCCTCGCGCTCCTCATAGAATCCGGTCTCATAAACCGGCACGTCGTCCGAATCCAGCAGGTACATATTGTATCTGCTGCCCTTGTCGCCCCAGACCACGATGTAGAGATACTTGATGTCGCTGATGTTGTCCACGTAGGCCCGCAGCTTCTCCCGCTCCGTCTCATACTGCTCCCAGAGGCCCTGTTCCTTCAGATAATCGACGACAAGCGCTTCCTGCTGCGTTTGGTCCGCCCGCTCCCGCACGCTCTGGTACTCCTCCGCCGTCACCACGGCTTTCAGCCGTTTGAGATAATCCGCATCGGTCAGTGTCACATAGTTTTTAGCGGAATCCAGCGTGATGCGCTTATAGAAGCGCTCCATCTGGCCGGCATTGATGAAATAGGACAGCATGGCAACGCCGAAGGCGGCAAACAGCACCACCGCCGTCACAAAAATGTACATTTTGTTTCCCAGGGAAAACCTAGTTTTCAACGTGTGTTCCTCCAGTATATCCCGTCCGGACTGCGCGGGGATGCTCCGACAGGACTGTGCTTCCTGCGATAAATTTATATTATATCAGTTTTACTTTTCCGCTTCAAGTGTGTACAATGGATGCATCAACAAATCGGGCCGGGAGGCGCAAAATGATTTACACGAATGCGTACGAATCCCCTTTGGGCAGCATTCTGCTGGCCGGGGATGAACAGGGCCTGACGGGGCTTTGGTTCACGGAGGGCAGCCGCTATGTCGGGCTTGGGCTGAATAGCGGCGCCCAAAGGCGCGAAACCGACTATTTTGACCGGACGAAGGAGTGGCTGGACGTCTATTTCACCGGCCGCGACCCCGGCTTTCTCCCGAAGCTCCATCTGACGGGCTCCGATTTCCGCAGGCGCGTCGGGGAGATCATGTGCGAGATCCCCTACGGTCAGACCGTCACCTACGGATGGATCGCGCAGCGCATCGCAGCCGAGCGCGGTCTGGCGCGGATGAGCGCGCAGGCCGTCGGCGGCGCAGTCGGCCGCAATCCGATCTGCATCCTTGTCCCGTGCCACCGGGTGGTGGGCGCAAACGGAAACCTGACCGGATACGGCGGCGGGATGGCGCGGAAAAAGGCCCTCCTGGAGCTGGAGGGCAACGATATGCGCCGCTTCACGCTCCCGGCGAAGGGCGCTTATTGAGCCAGCTTGTCCGTGATCCAGCGGTCGAGGAAGCGCATCTGCTCCGGCGTGTGGAACCAGTGCTCGCCCTCCTCCATGATCGTGAGGCCGGCGTGATGCGCCCCGGCAAAGGCCGTGACCGCATCGCGCGATGTCAGGGCGTCCGCGCCTCCGTAGAGGATCTCGGTCGGGACGCTCCAGCGCGCAGGGTGCGCCCGCACATAGCACAGGTACTCCCAGGACAGGTCCTCCCCGAAGCCGGTGGGGATCACGCCGCGTTTTCGCAGCTCCGGCTCCGTAATGCCGGCCCGGCCCATTCTGTCCGCGATCAGCTTTTCCATATCGACGACAGGCGAGATGAAGAAGGCGCGGGCCACATACGCCTCGATCTCCGCGTGCATCGCAAAGAACGCGCCGATGCTGTTGGCGATCAGAATGGCCCGGCCGCAGCCCGCCACGAGCTTTGTGACGGCTTCGTGCAGCTGCTGTCCGGCTTCCCACGGCGTCGACCCGCTATAGGCAAGGCCCGCCACGTCGTGCCCGGGAAAAAGCGGTCTAAAATGCTCCGCCTCCGCCGCGCTGCCGCCGGCGCCGTGAATGTATAGGATCTTGTCCGCTTTCTGCTTCACTGTGATACACCATTCCCTCCGCAAATGCGGTGCCGTCCGGGCTTTATTCCGGCGCTTTCCTGTCTGTCATCTTATCATACGCCCGGGCGAAGTACAAGCGATTGAACCCGCCGGGATCCTGTTTACGAAAAAGACGAGGCTGAATCAGCCTCGTCTCTTTGTCATTTGTTTGCCTTACTCCGCGATGAGCTCATAGAAGCGCTGGAGCATGGTCGCGGTCTCGGCGCGGCTGGCGTTGC
>SVKR01000189.1 GCA_015068365.1 Oscillospiraceae bacterium | reverse complement strand
CGGCCTGCATGATGCGCTGTGCGAGATTGGCAAGAGCTCCATGCTCTGCCTGCGCGAGCCGTCGCTGGGCCCCGTGTTCGGCGTGAAGGGTGGCGCTGCTGGCGGCGGTTACGCCCAGGTCGTCCCCATGGAGGACATCAACCTGCACTTCACCGGTGACTTCCACGCCATCGGCGCTGCCAACAACCTGCTGGCTGCCATGCTGGACAACCACATCTATCAGGGCAACGAGCTGGACATCGACAACCGCCGCATCGTGTGGCGCCGCTGCGTCGACATGAACGACCGTCAGCTGCGCAACGTCGTGGACGGTCTGGGCGGTAAGGCCCAGGGCGTTGTCCGCGAGGACGGCTTCGACATCACCGTGGCCAGCGAGGTCATGGCGGCCTTCTGCCTGGCCACCAGCATTGACGACCTGAAGGCCCGCTTCGCCAGGATCGTCGTGGCCTACACCCGCAAGGGCGAGGCTGTCACCGCCGGCCAGCTGCATGCTGAGGGTGCCATGGCTGCCCTGCTGAAGGACACTCTGAAGCCCAACCTGGTCCAGACTCTGGAAGGCACCCCCGCCTTCATCCACGGCGGCCCCTTCGCCAACATCGCCCACGGCTGCAACAGCGTCATGGCCACCCGCATGGCCATGCACCTCGGTGACTATGTCGTGACCGAGGCCGGCTTCGGTGCCGACCTGGGCGCTGAGAAGTTCATCGACATCAAGTGCCGTCTCACCGGCCTGCGTCCCGACGCTGTCGTGATCGTCGCCACCATCAAGGCTCTGAAGTACAACGGCGGCGTTCCCAAGGCCGAGCTGGGCAAGGAGAACCTGGAGGCTCTGGAGAAGGGCCTGCCCAACCTGCTGAAGCATGTTGAGAACATCACCCGCGTCTTCGGCCTGCCCGCCGTCGTCGCGCTGAACCGTTTCGTCGCCGATACCGACGCCGAGATCGAGCTGGTCGAGCGCAAGTGCGCCGAGCTGGGCGTCAACGTCAAGCTCAGCGAGGTCTGGGGCAAGGGCGGCGAAGGCGGCATCGACCTGGCCAAGGAAGTCATCCGCCTCATCGAGGAGGTTCCCAGCCGCTTCCGCTTCGCTTATGACGAGAAGCTCACCATCAAGGAGAAGATCGAAGCCATCGCGCAGAAGGTCTACGGTGCCGACGGCGTCGTGTACGCCGGCAAGGTGGAGAAGGACATCGCCGAGCTCGAGGCCCTCGGCTTCGGCAAGATGCCCATCTGCATGGCCAAGACCCAGTATTCTCTGACCGACGACCAGACCCGTCTGGGCCGTCCCACCGGCTTCAACATCACCATCCGTGCCGTCACGGTTTCCGCCGGCGCCGGCTTCGTCGTTGCCCTCACCGGCGACATCATGAAGATGCCCGGCCTGCCCAAGGTCCCCGCTGCCGAGAAGATCGACGTGGACAACACCGGCAAGATCTCCGGCCTGTTCTGATTCCCACAACATAAGAGGTCACAGGATTTATGAGTAACATTCCGCAGTGGTCCTGTGAGAAGTTTGCGGACGAAACGTTCTCCTCCGCTCCCGTTCCCGGGGGCGGAGGAGTGGCCGCATTGGTGGGCAGCATCGGCGCTGCCCTGGCGGGCATGGTCTGCAATCTGACCACGGGCAAGAAAAAATACGCGCAGTATGAAGCCGACATTCAGCGCATCACCGGCGAGGCCCGCGCCCTCATGAACGAGCTGATGGCCCAGATCGACCGGGATGCCGAGAACTTCTATCCCCTCAGCCAGTGCTACGGTCTGCCCGCAGAGACCGATGAGGAAAAGGCGGTCAAGGAGCAGAAGATGCAATCCGCGCTGAAGGTGGCCATCACCGCGCCCATCGACATCGTGCGTCTGGCCTACAAGGCCATCGCGCTGCACAAGGAGCTTGCGGAAAAGGGCTCCAAGCTGGCCGTCAGCGACGTGGGCTGCGGCGTGCTGTGCCTCAAGGCCGCCATGCAGTGCGGCTGGCTGAACGTGATGATCAACCTGAAGAGCATCCATGACAAGGACTTCGTCGCCGCCGTGGAGGGCGAGCTGAAGCCCATGCTGGCCGAGGGCGAGGCGATGGCCGACGCGATCTACGCGGACGTGGCCGCCCAGCTGGCTTATTGAATAACTCTGCTCAGGCTTTAGACAGCCCCGGAGGCTGTCATTGCGAGCCAGTGCGCGCACTGGCGTGGCAATCCGTCCTCTTTGGCAATATGGATGCGGATTCCCACACCGGTGACATCGGTCACCGGTTCGGAATGACGGGAACCGGGCAGCGTCTGGAGCCGGAGGCATAATCTTTAACTAAAGGAGATTCAATTCAATGGCACAGGTACTGGACTGCAAAGCGGTCGCACAGGCGATCAAGGACAAATGCCTGGAGGAGGCCAACGCGCTGCGCGCGAAGGGCATCGTGCCCAAGCTGGGCATTCTCCGCGTGGGCGAAAAGGGCCCCGACCTCTCCTATGAGAAGGGCGCCACCAAGGCCATGAACGAGTGCAACGTGGAGGTCGAGGTCTTCGCGCTGCCCGCCGACGTGAGCCAGGAGGAGTACATCAAGACGATCCGCGCCATGAATGCCGATCCCGCCATCCACGGCATCCTCGCCTTCCGTCCCCTGGACAACATCGACGAGACCGTGGCCATCTCCCAGAACCTCAGCGCGGTGAAGGACGTGGACTCCACCACCGTTGAGAACATGGGCAAGGTCGTCATCGGCGATCCCACCGGTCTGGCCCCCTGCACCCCGCAGGCCATCATGGCGGTCATTGACCACTATGCCGAGGAGATCAAGGCCCACACCCGCAAGAAGTACGCCAAGCTGGATCTGGCCAAGCCCGGCCAGGAGGATGACGTCTGCTGCGGTCTGGACGTTTGCGTCATCAACAACTCCAACATCATCGGCAAGCCCCTGAGCATGATGCTGACCAACCGCTATGCCACCGTCTCCATCGTGCACCACCTGACCCATGCCGAGGTCAAGAACGAGTACATCAAGCGCGCCGACGTGGTCATCATCGCCACACCGTTCAAGGACACGCTGACCGCCGACATGATCGCCGACGACTGCATCGTCATCGACGCCGGTGTTGTCCGTGAGAAGGCCTTTGACGAAAACGGCCAGCCCATCATGAACGAGAAGACCGGCAAGCAGAAGATCAACACCTTCGGCTCCGCCTCTGCGGACACGGAGGCCAAGGCCGCCTGGAAGACCCCGGTCCCCGGCGTCGGCGGCATCACCTCCTCCATCCTTGTGCGCAACGTCATCACGGCCGCCAAGATCCAGAACGGCCTGATCTGACCGGCGCATCGCAATCTAAAAAAGAGCGTGCGGCGCTGCGGCGCCGCACGCTTTTGGAAAGAAGAGAGAATTTATGAAGAAAACCTTTGCTGTGTTCGTCAAGGCGGTTCTGGCCGGCTTCTGCATCGGCGTCGGCGGCAACGTGTTCCTGGCGCTGCTGCCCACCAGCAAGCCGCTGGGCGCTTTTCTGTTCGCCGTCGGCCTGTTTACCATCTGCACCCACGGCTTCAACCTGTTCACGGGCAAGGCCTGCTACATTCTGGACAACAAGCCGTCCTATCTGGGCACCCTGGTGGTGATCTGGGTGGGCAACCTGGTCGGCGCCTTTTGCATGGCCGCGCTGGTGCACCTGACCCGCCTGTCCGGCTCCTATACTGAGGCGGCGCAGGGCCTGGTGGCCGCCAAGAACGCCGACTCTCTGGGCAGCCTCTTCGTGCTGGGCGCCATGTGCAACGTGCTCATCTACATCGCGGTGGACGGCTATAAGAGCAATCCCCATGAGGTGGGCAAATACCTGGCGCTGATCCTCGGCGTGGCGGTCTTCATCCTGGCCGGCACGGAGCACTCCGTCGCGGATATGTACTACTATGCCGCCGCGGGCGAGCTGTTCACCGGCAACGCCATTCTGCGCCTGGTCATCATCTCCCTCGGCAACGTCGTGGGCGGTCTGATCATCCCCGCGCTGAAGCTGGTCGCCAAAAAGTGCGAGTCCGAAAAAACAACGGTCTGACAGAAGAAATGGCAGCAAGGCCATGCCCTGTTTTTGGGGCATGGCCTTGCTTTTTTCATTCCTCGCTCACGATGTCCGGCGCGTCGTCCAGCAGCCGGCGGCTGTCCTCCGCCGGGAGGGAGGAGACCGCGCGCAGGCGGCTGTTGATCTTCCGGGTGCGCACGCCCACCAGCTTGTCCAACTCCTGGCTGGTCTGCTCGATGCGCTGCTGCGCCTTGCTCAGCACGTCGCCGAAGGTCTCAAACTCGGTCTTCACCGCGCCCAGCACGTTCCACACCTCGCCGCTGCGCTTTTGGATGGCCAGCGTGCGGAAGCCCATCTGCAGGCTGTTCAAAAGCGCGGCGAAGGTGGTCGGCCCTGCGATGTTCACCCGGTAAAGCCGCTGCAGCGTGTCCACCAGACCCATGCGCACCACCTCGGCATAAAGGCCCTCGAAGGGTAGGAACATGATGGCGAAATCCGTGGTGGCCGGCGGGTCGATGTACTTGTCGCGGATGTCCTTGGCGCTGGCCTTGATCCGCGCTTCCAGCGCGCTCTGCGCCGCCGCGATCTGCGCCGGGTCGCCGCTGTCGTAGGCGTCCACCAGGGCGGCATAGGTGTCGCCGGGGAACTTGGCGTCAATGGGCAGGTAGACGCACTTCCCGTCCTCGCCGGGCAGCCGGACGGCAAACTCCACCCGGTTGACGCTGCCGGGCTTGGTGACGACGTTTTCCTCGTACTGCTCCGGCGCCAGAATCTCCGCGATGATGGCCCCCAGCTGATATTCGCCGAGGATGCCGCGGGTCTTGACGTTGGACAGCACTTTTTTCAGGTCGCCCACGCCGCTGGCCAGGGTCTTCATCTCCCCCAGGCCGGTGTAGACCTCCTGCAGCCGCTCGTTCACGAGCTGGAAGGACTGGGTGATGCGGTCATTCAGCGTTTTTTGCAGCTTTTCGTCCACCGTCTGGCGCATCTGGTCCAGCTGGGCGTGGTTGTCCTTCTGCATGTTCTCCAGCTGGCCCTGCACCGTGGCGCGGATGGCGTTCAGCGCGGCGGTGTTCTGCTCGGAAAAGGTGCGGAACTGCTGGTTGATGGCGGTGGTCTGGGCCTCGGCCCAGGTCTTCATGCTGCTGTTGACCTGGGCGGCGCTCTCCACCCGGTTGGCCCGCCCCTCGTTGATGAGGTCGGTTTTCACCGCGCCCAGGGCGATGGCCTCCCGCTGGGTCACCTCGTCGGCCACGGCGTCGGTCAGCCGGGCCGGGTCCAGGCGCTTCTGCCGCAGCAAAAGCACGATCAGCAGCACCAGGCAGACCGCCGTCAGCACCAGCGCGGCAATGATGAGATACAGGAGCATCCCGTCCCCTCCTTACTCGATGCGCAGCGCCCGCGCGCTGACGCATTTTCCGGTTTCCGTGTCGATCTCAAAGACGGCGCATTCCATTTTTCCCGCGCCGCCGCCGGAGGCGTAGCGCCGGGGCGGATCGCCCAAAAACTTGCCGATGCTCTGCTCCACGTCGATGCCCAGCACGCTGCGCCCCGGCCCGGTCATGCCAAGGTCGGTGATGTAGCCCGTGCCGCCGGGCAGCACGCAGCAGTCGGAGGTCTGGACGTGGGTGTGGGTGCCCCAGACGGCGCTGGCGCGGCCCTCCAGAAAATAGCCCATGGCCAGCTTTTCACTGGTGGCCTCCGCGTGGAAGTCTACCAGGACGATGTTCGCGTCGGCGCAGTCGGCCAGAATGTTGTCCACCACCACAAAGGGGTTGTCCGTGTTGGCGTCCAGGGTGAAGCGGCCCAGGGCGTTCACCACGCAGACCCGGCCGAAGGCCGTCTCATATACGCCGAAGCCCTGGCCGGGGCACTGCGGGGCATAGTTGGCCGGGCGCAGGCAGCGGGAGGTGCGGGCCAGATAGTCCTGCAGCTCCGTGCGCGTCCAGGTGTGGTTGCCCAGGGTGATGACGTCGGCCCCGGCGGCGAAGATCTCCTCGCACTGCGCCGGGGTCACGCCGACCACGTTGGCGTTTTCCCCGTTGACGACGGTGAAATCGATGCGATAGGTTTTCTGCACGGTGCGCAGACTGCGGCGCAAAAATTCCAGTCCCGGCTTGCCGCAGACATCGCCCACCGCGAGGATGTTAACAGTCATGGCGGATGCCTCGTTTCAATGGATTGCCACAACAGTATAGCACACCCCGCCCCGCCTGCGCAACGGGAAAGAAAGCGCGGAAGAACGCTTGCCAAACCGCGTGCGGGATGGTATGATTTGAATTGAGAAAAACCAAGCTGCAGTGCCCGGCGACGCGCCGGGAGAATAGGGAACCGTGTGAAAATCACGGACGGTACCGCCGCTGTAAGCGCGGACGGGGCGCTCAAGATGATGCATCAGCCATTGGGACAACCTGAGAAGGCGGAGCGCGCCGGAGGGGAAGCACGCTTTCCGGAACGCGCAAGTCAGAAGACCTGCTGCAGAGCAACCGGCCGATCTGTGACCGGCCCGGTTGGGCTATAGAAAAACGACTGTGGCGGCAATGAAAAACGGAATTGCCGCCGCTGTTCTTTTTTTCGGGGGGTTCAAATGGCAATCTGGATGGCGGGCATCGACCACAACCGGGCGACGCTGGATCAGCGCAGCGTGTTTTCCTTTACCAACAAAAAATCGGAGCAGGCCTATGCCCATTTCCGGGAAAACCCGGAGATCGGCGGCTGCGTCATCATCTCCACCTGCAACCGCATGGAGTTCTGGCTCAGCGCGCCGGAGGACCTTTCCGCGCCGCCCCTGGCGCTTTTGTGCAGCTTTCTGGGGATCGACGCGGCGCAGTATGCGCCCTGCTTTGTCCAGCGGCAGGGCCGCGGGGCGGTGGACCACCTCTTCCGCCTGGCCGCCGGCATGGAATCGAAGATCATCGGCGAGGACCAGATCATCACCCAGGTGGGCGACGCGCTGGCCCTGGCCCGGAAGAATTACGCCACCGACCACGCGCTGGAGGTGCTGTTCCGCCTGGCGGTCACCGCCGGAAAGCGCGTCAAGACCGACGTGACGCTGACCACGGCGGATCGCTCCGTCATCCACACGGCTCTGCGCATGCTGGAGGAAAAGGGCGTCTCCGTCGCCGGACGGCGGACCATGGTCATCGGCAACGGCATGATGGGCAAGCTCTCGGCCGAGGCGCTGATGGAGCGGGGGGCGGACGTCACCGTCACCGTGCGGCAGTACCGCAGCGGCATTGTGGACATCCCCTTCGGCTGCAAGCGCATCGCCTATGACGAGCGGCTTTCCCTGCTGCCGGAGTGCGACCTGGTGGTCAGCGCCACCAGCAGCCCCAACTTCACGCTGGAGGCCCGCCGCCTCGCCCCGCTGACGGTGCGCCACCCGGTCATCTTCATCGACCTGGCCGTGCCGCGGGACATCGAGACCGGCG
Source organism: Oscillospiraceae bacterium (assembly GCA_015068365.1). GTDB lineage: Bacteria > Bacillota > Clostridia > Oscillospirales > Oscillospiraceae > SVKR01. The sequence continues at coordinate 9,843 of SVKR01000189.1, read as the reverse complement.
TGGGGGAGCTGCCCTGGGCGACGCTTTATGACATTGATGACTTCCACATCGACCTGCGCTCATCGCAGCTCACAGCGGCGCTGGAGCAGGCCCAGGCCATCCTGGACGAGGAGGAAGCGCATTTTTATGACTGGTACGAAGGGCGCGACGTGGCCGAGCGCATCTGCCGCCTGCGGCGCAGCGCCGGCGCCGACGTGGGCGCCCGCGTGCGCCCGGCCCTGCGCCGCACCTTCGCGGACGAGCCGGAGCGCAGCGCCTGGCGCAGCGAGATCTCCGGCGCGGGGGAGCGGATGATGAACCATCTGCTCTTCGGGCTGCGCGCCCGGCTTTCCGACGCGGCGTTCCGCGACTGTCTGGACGCCATGGAGCAGGTGCTCAGCGAGCAGAAATCAGAAAAGACAAATTAAAATGACAATAAAAAAGGAGCGCATTGGACATGGATTTGCTTTATCGCCCCCGGCGGCTGCGGGGCAGTGAGGTTTTACGGAAAATGGTGCGGGAGACCCGGGTGGACGCCGCTTCGCTCATCTATCCCATGTTCGTCATGGACGGGGAGGACCGCGTGGAGGAGATCAGCGCCCTGCCGGGGCAGTACCGCTATACGGTGGACCGGATGGACGAGGCCTTCGCCCGCCTGCTCAGCGCCGGGGTGCAGCACGTGATGCTCTTCGGCATCCCGGCGCACAAGGACGAGCTCGGTTCCGGCGCCTGGGCCGAGGACGGGGCGGTGCAGCGGGCGCTGCGCCGGGCGAAGGAGCAGTTCCCGGCCATGCACCTCATCACCGACGTCTGCATGTGCGAGTACACCTCTCACGGCCACTGCGGCGCGCTGTGCGGCCGGGAGGTGGACAATGACAAGACGCTGGAGCTGCTGTCGAAGACCGCACTTTCCCACGTTCGGGCCGGGGCGGATATGGTGGCCCCCTCCGACATGATGGACGGGCGCATCGCCGCCATACGCCGGACGCTGGACGACAACGGCTTTTCCGGCACGCCCATCATGTCCTACGCGGTGAAATACGCCTCTTCCTTCTACGGCCCGTTTCGTGAGGCCGCGGGCAGCGCCCCCTCCTTCGGGGACCGGAAGAGCTATCAGATGGATTACCACAACCGGCGCGAGGCGCTGAAGGAGGCCCTGCTGGACGTGGACGAGGGCGCGGACATCCTGATGGTGAAGCCCGCGATGAGCTATCTGGACCTGGTGCGCGAGGTGCGCGACGCCACCGATCTGCCCCTGGCGGTCTACTCCGTCAGCGGCGAGTACGCCATGGTGAAGGCCGCCGCGGCCAACGGCTGGATCGACGAGGACAAGATCGTCTGCGAGATGGCCGTCTCCGCCTTCCGGGCCGGCGCGGACATTTACATCAGCTACTACGCCGCGGAGCTGGCCCGCTTCATCCGCGAGGGGAGGATCGGCTGATGGGCGCGTCGGAGGAACTGTTCCGCCGGGCGCAGGCGCACATCCCCGGCGGCGTCAACAGCCCGGTGCGGGCCTTCGGCAGCGTGGGGATGGCCCCCCGCTTCATCGCCCGGGGCGTGGGCGACCGGCTTTGGGACGAGGACGGCCGGGAGTACATCGACTACGTCGGCTCCTGGGGCCCGATGATCCTGGGCCACGCCCACCCGGCGGTGCTGGCCGCCGTGGAGGCCGCGGCACGCCATGGGCTGAGCTTCGGCGCGGCCACTGCCCGCGAGGTGGAGATGGCGGAGACCATCTGCGCCATGGTGCCCTCCGTGGAGATGGTGCGTATGGTCAACTCCGGCACCGAGGCCGTCATGAGCGCGCTGCGCGCCGCCCGGGGCTATACCGGGCGGGATAAGATCATCAAATTCGCCGGCTGCTACCACGGGCATACGGACGCCATGCTGGTGCTCTCCGGCTCCGGGCTGATGACCCAGGGCATCCCCGGCAGCGCCGGCGTGCCCGCCGGCTGCACCCAGGACACCCTGACCGCCCGGTATAACGACTTAGACAGCGTCCGGGCGCTGCTTGCGGCCAATCCGGGCCAGGTCGCCGCCGTGATCGTGGAGCCGGTGGGGGCCAACATGGGCGTGGTGCCTCCGGCGCCGGGCTTTTTGCAGGGACTGCGCGATGCGTGCGACGCCTGCGGCGCCCTGCTCATCTTTGACGAGGTCATCACCGGCTTTCGCCTGGGGCCGGACGGCGCCCAGGGCTATTACGGCATCCGCCCGGACCTGACCACCTTCGGAAAGATCATCGGCGGCGGCATGCCCGTGGGCGCCTACGGTGGCAGAAGGGAGATCATGGAGCGCATCGCGCCCCTCGGCCCGGTGTACCAGGCCGGGACCCTCAGCGGCAACCCGGTGGCCATGGCCGCGGGGCTTGCCCAGCTGAAGCTCCTGCGGGACACGCCGGAGTTTTATGAAACGCTGAACCGCGCGGGGGACGAGTTTTTCACCGCGCTGGGAGATACGCTGACGAAAAACGGCGTGCCCCACTGCCTCAACCACACGGGCTCGCTGGGCTGCGTCTTTTTCACGGACGGCGCGGCGGTGCGCGACTATGACGGCGCGCAGAAAAGCGATACCGCGCGCTTTGCCGCCTGGTTCCGCCACATGCTGGACCGGGGCATTTACTTAGCGCCCAGCCAGTTTGAGGCCATCTTCCTCTCCGCCGCCCACAGCGCGGCGGATCTGGAGCGGACGCTGGACGCGGCGAAGGAGTTTCGGGGATGAAGAAAAAAATCGTCATCGGCAGCCGCGAAAGCGCGCTGGCCGTCATCCAGAGCCGGATGCTCATGGACTACCTGGCCCAGGCGCATCCGGAGCTGGAGACCGAGCTGCTCACCATGAAGACCACCGGCGACCGGATTTTGGACCGCACGCTGGACCAGGTGGGCGGCAAGGGGCTGTTCGTCAAGGAGCTGGACCTTGCGCTGCGCCACGGCAGGGCCGACCTCACCGTCCACAGCCTGAAGGACGTGCCCATGGACCTGCCGGAGGAGCTGCCTCTGGTCTGCTTTTCCCGGCGGGAAGACCCGCGGGACGCGCTGGTGCTGCCGCAGGGCTGCGCTGAGCTGGCCCCCGGCGCGGCCATCGGCTCATCCAGCGCCCGCCGGGCGCTGCAGCTGCGCGCGCTCTTTCCCGGGCATGAGATCCGCCCCGTCCGGGGCAATCTGCAAACCCGGCTGCGCAAGCTGGACGCCGGGGAGTACGGCGCGCTGGTGCTGGCCGCCGCGGGCCTGAAGCGCCTGGGGCTGGAAGGGCGCATCGCCCGCTATTTCGAGCCGGAGGAGATCATCCCCGCCGCCGGGCAGGGCATTCTGGCCGTGCAGGGCCGCGCCGGGGAGGACCACAGCTTCCTGGCGGGCTTTTCCGACCCCGCCGCCACTGCCGCCGCGCTCTGCGAGCGGGCCTTTGTCCGCGCGCTGGACGGCGGCTGCTCCTCGCCCGTCTGCGCCCACGCCGTGCCGGAGGGCGACAGCATCCGTCTCACGGGACTTTACTTCGACGAAGCAAGCGGCGAGGTGCGCCGCGACACGCTGCGCGGCCCGGCATCTGACCCGGCTGCGCTGGGCATGGTGCTGGCGCAGCGCCTTCGCTCCGGCCGGACGCCCCCGGTGGGCAAGGTCTGGCTGGTCGGCGCCGGCCCTGGGGACGCGGGACTGCTGACGCTGAAGGGCCGGGATGTGCTGGCCAAAGCCGACGTGGTGGTCTATGACGCCCTGGTGGGCGACGGCGTTCTGGCCATGATCGGCGACCGGGCAGAGCTCATTTTCGCCGGAAAACGCTCCGGCCGCCACTACCTGCGCCAGGAGGACACCAACCGGGTGCTCCTCACGGAAGCGCTGAAGGGCAAGCGCGTGGTGCGCCTGAAGGGGGGCGACCCCTTCGTCTTCGGCCGGGGCGGGGAGGAGCTGGAGCTGCTGACGGCCTACGGCGTGCCCTATGAGGTGGTGCCGGGCGTCACCAGCGCCTTTGCCGTGCCCGCCTACAACGGCATCCCCGTGACTCACCGGGACTTCTGCTCCAGCGTCCACATCATCACGGGCCACCGGCGGGCCGACCACAGCTATGATATTGATTTCGACGCCCTGAAGCGCACCGGCGGCACACTGGTGTTCCTCATGGGCATTGCCGCGCTGCCGGACATCTGCGCCGGGCTCCTGTCCGCGGGCATGGACCCGGCGACCCCCGCTGCCGTGCTGGAGCGGGGCACCACCGCCCGGCAGCACCGCATCAGCGCCACCCTCGGCACGCTGACGGAGGTCTGCGCCAAAACCACGGTGCACACGCCCGCCATCATCGTGGTGGGGCGCGTCGTGAGCCTGGCGGACAGCTTCGCCTGGGCGGAAAAGCGCCCGCTGGCGGGGCTGCGGGTGCTGCTGACCCGGCCGAAGGCGCTGAGCTCCGGCATGGCGGCGCTGCTGCGGGAAAAGGGCGCGGAGGTGCTGGAAAACCCCGCCATCGAGACCGTGCCCGTGCAAAGCGATGCGCTGGAGGAGGCCATGGAACGCCTTGCATCAGGGGGCTATGACTGGCTGGTGTTCACCAGTCCCAGCGGCGTGCGCATTTTCTTTGACGCATTCCTGGCCAAGAGGGACATCCGCGCCCTGGGCGGCGTGAAGCTCGCCGCCATCGGCCAGGGCAGCCGGAAGGCGCTGGCGGAGTACGGAGTGCGGGCGGACTTCCTCCCCACGGTCTACGACGGGGAGACGCTGGGCCGCGAGCTGGCAGCCCATGCCGGGCCGGGGCAGCGGGTGCTGATCCCCCGGGCGGCCATCGGCAATCCCGCGCTGGCGGAGTATTTGACGGCGGCGGGAATGGAAGTGACCGATCTCGCCACCTATGACACGGTCTATCCCGCGCCCCGGGCGCTGGACGTGGCTGCGGCGCTGCGTGCCGGGGAGGTGGACTTCGCGGTGTTCACCAGCGCCTCCACGGTGCACGGGCTGGCGCAAAGCTGCCCGGAGGCGGACTTTACGGCGCTGCGCGCCGTTTGCATCGGTAGGCAGACCGCCGCGGCGGCGCAGGCGCTGGGCATGCCCGTCCGGACGGCCCCGAAGGCCACGCTGGAGGCTCTGGCAGACACGCTGGAGCAGGCGGCGGCAGAACTGAAAAAAGAGAGGGAAGAGACATGAAAGGAATTGCATACGGCGTGGGCGTCGGCCCCGGCGATCCGGAATACATGACGCTGAAGGCCTGCCGCCTGATCCGGGAGAACGAGGTCATCGCGGTGCCCGGCAAGGTGGCCCGGGAGTCCGTGGCCTACAAGATCGCTGTCGCGGCGGTGCCGGAGCTGGCGGAGAAGACGCTGGTGCCGGTCTATATGCCCATGGTGAAAGACCGCGCCGCCATCGACGCGGAGCACCGCAAGGCCGCGGAGCTGTTTGAGACCTATCTCGACCGGGGGCAGAACGTGGTGTTCCTGACCCTGGGGGATCCCACCATCTACTGCACCTTCAGCTACATCCAGCACTATCTGGAGGCCGACGGCTATCAGATCGAGCTGGTCAGCGGCATCACCAGCTTCTGCGCGGCGGCGGCCGCGCTTACCGTGCCGCTGGTGGAGTGGGACGAGCAGCTGCACGTGCTGCCGGCGGTGCACAAGCTGGAGCACGCGCTGGACGCGCCCGGCAACTATGTGCTGATGAAGTCGGCCAGCAAGATGGCCCAGGTCAAGGAGATGCTGCGGCGCAGCGGGCGGAAGGTCAGCATGGTGACCAACTGCTGCATGGAGGGGGAACAGCGCTATCACGGCGTGGACGAGATCCCCGACGACGCGGGCTATTTCTCCCTCATCATCGCCAAGGAGTGACGCGCCATGGCCGCAAAACCCTATTTCCCCGTGTTCATCGACCTGTCGGACACGGCGGTGCTGGTGGTGGGCGCGGGCAGGATCGCCCTGCGCCGGGTGCGCACGCTGCTGGACTTTGCCGGAAGCGTGTGTGTTGTGGCGCCGGAGGTCTGCCCGGAGCTGGAGGCCCTGGCGGACGCCGGGGCGCTGACACTTTACCGCCGCGCCTTCGCGCCGGAGGACCTGGAGGGCATGGGCATGGTGCTCGCGGCCACGAATGACGCGGCGCTGAACCGGCAGGTGGCAGGGCTTTGCCGCGCCCGGGGCATCCCGGTGAACGTGGGGAGCGACAAGACCCTCTGTGACTTTTATTTTCCCGGCGTGGCGCGCCGGGGCAGCATCGTTGCGGGCGTGACGGCCAGCGGCACCGACCACGCCGCGGCAAAGGCGGTCACCGCAGCGGTGCGAGCACTGCTGGAACAGGAGGATGCGGATGAACGGTAACGAGTTTCATGAGCGGCTGGACGGCTTTTACGCCGCGGGCGACGCGCCGGGGGCCTATGCCTTCCTGTGCGAAACGCGCTTTGCCGCCGTCGCGGCCGGGGACAGGGCCATGCTTCTGACGGTGGACAACGCCCTCATCGGCCACTGCCGCGAGAACGTGATCTTTGACGAGGTGGAGGGCTATTACCGCGAGGCGCTGGAGTGCATCGAAGCACTGGGCCTGCACGGCAGCCAGGCGGAGGCTACCACCTTCCTCAACACCGCCACGGCCTACTGCATCATGGGCCGGACGGAGGAATCGGAGGCGCTGTACGACGCGGCCGAGGCGCTTTACCGCCGGCTTTTGCCCCCCGGCGACCCCTATATGGCGGCCATCCGGAATAACCGCGGGCTGCTTCTGCGCGCCCAGGGCAGGCAGGCGGAGGCCTACGCGGCCTTTTCCGGCTCCCGGGCGATCCTGGCGGAGTGCGCCGGGGACGTGGCGGCAGAGCGCGCGGCGACCCTGCTGAACCTGGTGTCGGTCTGTCCCGACCTGGAGGAGGCAAAGGCCTATCTGGCCGAGGCCATGGAATACTATCATACCCCCGATGGGCAGCAGGACATCCACCGCTTCACCGCCATGGCGGCGGCAGCGGAGCTGGCCCTGCGCGGCGGGGACGCACAGGGCGCCGGCGCGGGCTTTGAAGCCGCGGCGGACGCCTGGGAGCGCTCCGGCGGGGCGCGGCAGCGGCTGCGGATCCTGCTGGGCAACGCAGAGCACTGCTACGCACAATCCGGCGACACCGCTGCGCTCAGCCGCGTGCGCCGGCGGAAGGAGGAGATCGCGCCATGACAGGGATGGAGCTTGCCGAACAGCTGTACCGCGACAAGGTGCGCGACGCCATCGAAGCGGAGTTCCCGGCCTATGCCGGGCGCATCGCCGTGGGCCTGGCGGGACCGGGCTCGGAGTGCTTCGGCTTTGACGATGCCATTTCCCGGGACCACGACTTTGCGCCCCGGCTGTGCCTGTGGCTGACGGAGGCCGACGCACGGGAGGTCGGCCAGGCGGTGCAGCGCAGCTATGAGCGCTGGACGGCGGAGTATGCCCCCGTGACCGCCATGGCACGGGACCGCTCCGGCGCCATCGCCATCCCGGACTATTACCGGCGCTTCACCGGCTGCCCCGGCGTGCCGCCGGACGCCATCGCCTGGCTGCGCGTGCCGGAGCATCTGCTGGCGGCCTGCACCAACGGCAAGGTGTTCCGGGACGATCTGGGCGAATTTTCCGCCGTGCGCAGCGCGCTGCTGGACGGCTATCCCGCCGATGTGCGCCGCAAGCGGCTGGCCGCAAGGCTCTTCACGATGGGGCAGGCGGGCCAGTACAATCTGCCCCGCTGCTTAAAGCGGGGGGACGCCGTGGCGGCGCAGCTGGCGCAGAGCGAGTTCATCCGCGCCGCGCTGGAGGCGATCTGCCTGCTGAACGGGCGCTACGCACCCTACTACAAGTGGCTCTACCGCGCCGCCAGCGCCCTGCCCGTCTGCGCCGAGGCGGTCCGGTGGATCGGCGCGCTGCCGGCCGCGGCGGACGCGGACAAGGCCGAACAGACGGAGCGCATCTGCGTCAGCGTGGCGGAGGAGCTGCGCCGTCAGTGGCTCAGCGCGGAAGCGGACGATTTCCTCGTCAACCAGGCCTTTGCCGTGCAAAGCGGCATCGCCGACCCGGCGCTGCGCGGTCTCGACGTCAGCGTGGGATGAAATGTCAGATGAAATGTAAATAAATCCGGGCGGCGGGGATGATTCCCCGCCGCCCGGATTTATATTATTATTCAAATGGTGTCCAGATCCAGCCCCAGACATTTCTCGCAGTAATAATAGATCTGCAGCGAGGTCAGGCAGCTTGCCCGGACGGCAGGATCGTCCAGATCCACGTCCAGAAGGCGCTGGATGGTCTTCAGCTTGTTGTAAACCGTGTTGCGGTGCACGAACAGGGATTGGGCCGTGCGGTTGACGTCGCCGTAAATATAATAATTGTACAGCACGTTTGACAGATCCGTGTGGTTTTTCAAATCGTGCAGCAGCAGCGTGACCAGCTCGGGATAGAGCACGGAGCGCAGGCAGCGCGCATCATACCGCTGCAAAAAGCGCTCCACGGCGTATTTGACGTTGATATAGGAGTGATACTCCTGGAACTCCACAATGCGCCGGCCCCGGCAGCCGTCCAGCTTGATGGCGATGTCCAGCGTGTCATAGATCATGCTGCATTCGATGGGGATGAAGTACAGCGCCTGAAAAATCGAGGAGCAGCAGAGATAGACTTCGCACTGCTGCAGTTCCCGCTCCAAATGCGCGGCATCCCAGCCCTCGGCATAGGCGTTGCTGTCAAAGAAGCTGCGGCTGTAAACGGCGTCCTGCGGCTGGTGCATGGGGATGCGCACCACGGCGCAGATCTGCCCGCGCAGCACGGTGATCTGCACGTTGCGGAAGGCGCTGCGCAGCAGATGGGCCTGGCGCTGGTAGGCCTCCGCGCTCCAGTGTGCGCCGTGTTCTCCGCCCAAAACCAGCAGCGCAAGCCATTCAGGCTGGCCCTGCATCAGGCCGAGGTGATCGCGGATCACAACGCTGTCGGTGTCTCTGCCTAAGAGGATGCGGTTCAGCCGCTGGTCCACGAGGAAGGCGGGGATGTCCGGCAGCTCTCCGCGGGCGCGATAGGCCAGCACATAGTCCGCCAATTGCGCGCAGAAGTATTCCGCGTCAAACGCCGCGCCGGGGTGCCACAGAACCAGCACGTTATAGCGGGACCACTTGCTGCTGGCGGCCTCATGGAGCAGGGCGGGGTGGGCTCCGTCGCCGCTGCGGATGCGCTGGACGCTCTCCGCCGAAAGCGCGCCGAGGCGCTCCAGCTCCTCCACATAGGGGTTGCCGGCAAAGCCCGGTGCGCCGCCGCAGATGCGGGCAAAGGCGGTGTTCAGCACATAAATGCCCACGTCGATCATCCGGGAAAGGGTCTGCAGCAGCTGATCGGGCGCATACTGCATGTGCTCGCCCATCAGGAGGATGTCGTCGATGCGGCGGCGGGACCAGATGGCCTCCATGCGGGCGTTGAGCTGGGCGTAAAGCCGCAGCAGCTCCGCCCGGACGAACAAAAAGCTGCACGCGCCGCCGTGCTCCTCCGGCAGCGCCGGCAGAACTTCGCCGCCACAGCAGACGAAAAAGGCCGCGCCGGGCAAATCGCCGCGCTGCAGCAGCGCGGGCAGCTCGTCCTCATCAAGCAGATAAACCGTGTCGTCCCGCAGCGGGCCGGCCGTCGCGAGAAATTCAATGCCGTTCAGCGCGCCGCGGCAGCCGTCCCCGAGACGGACGCCGACCGTCACGGTCTGAACGCAGTCCAGAAGCTCATTCAGATCCGGCATAGCCTTTCTCCCTTCTTTCACTTCAGTTTTTTTCATTATAGGCCCATCGGGAGCAGGCCGCAAGGAGAAGACCGTGGGAAAATGCACAAATATTTTTTTCACAATGTGAAGCGGTTACACACATGCAACAGCGCCCCTTGCAGGCAGAGAAGGGAGCTGTTAAAATGATAACAGAACGGACGGACGCTCGTT
>SVKR01000188.1 GCA_015068365.1 Oscillospiraceae bacterium | reverse complement strand
GTTGCCGAAAATCAGCTCCGCGGCTTTGTCGCTGGCATAGAATCTGTAGGGGTCGCCGCTCAGGTTGACGGTCGTCCTGGTGATGGTCTGTTCTGTTCCGCCGTTGAAGGTATAGTTGACCGTCGTGCTCTCACCGGCGCCCTCTCCGGTAAACGTGCCCTTCAAGGTGAACGCCTGCCCCTGCGCGCCGGGGAACATCAGCTTGATGGATTCGCCGGATTCCAGAGTCAGATCCTCTGTCGTGGTCGGACGGAGGGTCGCAATGGTGGCGCCGTTTTTCGCGGTCACATAGCCATACTGCGGCGCTGTCGCAGCGTCTTTGCCGAGGACGGAGAGACTGTTGCCGTCGCCGGTGAGATTCAGCGTCAGATTGGAGGTGTTGTTGTTGACGATGGTGAGGTAAGCCGGAGCAGAGAAGAAGATGATAAGCTTGCTGGTATTGGCCGGCGCCTCCGTGCCGTCCTGCTTGATAAACTTCCATTTGCGCGCGACCGCGTCCCATTCGATGCTCTTCAGATAGTTTGCGAAATCGTTGTTCAACGCCTTATCCGAGAAGGTGTAAGCATAGATCGCCGTCGTCAGATAATCTGTGCCGACATTTTTGTTGAAATCGTTGGCATGGGCCTCGTACAGCTTCATGGCCGTCACAAGATCGTAAATCTCGCTTCCGCGGGTGCGGGGGGCATAAGACTTTCCGGTGCACACTTTCTTGCTCGGCGCTTTCGTATAGTCTGAGGTGGGCGGGAACAGAGGGTCGTAATTCTTTAAATAGTATACGTCATATTTCAGCTCGCTGATCCAGTACAGCCGGTTATACTCATATCCGACCTTCAGGTCACTGAAACGGTCGTTTTTAAACACCGATGCCAGATTGGCCAGTGTGCCCTCGGTAACATAAGCGCCGAAATAGCCCGTGACGTCGCCATGCTTCACGACCTGCTCACTGGTCACATCGCCCGGAACATAGACGCCGATCTTCTTTGAGTTGTTCAGGCTCTTTGCATTGATGACCAGCTCGGAATCCACGTCCAGATAGACGTTGCTCTGCGCGTCGTTCATCGTGTTGTTGTTCACCTCGGCGTCACCGGTGAAGTACAGGCGCGCGCCTGTGCCGCCGACGCCGATGGCGCCGCCGTTGGTTGCCGTGTTGCCGGTGATGGACGCGGAGACATTGGCATTCCCCGACCCGACAAAGATCGCCGCGCCGTTGACCGCGCTGTTGGCGGTCATCGCGCCGCCGGAGTAAGTGATCGTGCCGCTGTCGGAATACACCGCGCCGCCGTTGCCGGCCGCGGCGTTGCCGCTGAGCGTGCCGCCGGTGACAGTCACCGCAGCGGTCGCGGTGTAGACCGCGCCGCCGTTGCCGGCCGCAGCGTTGCCGCTGATGTTGCCGCCGCCGATCGTCACCGCCGCGCTGGCGGAATAGATCGCGCCGCCGTTCTGGGCATGGTTCGCGTCAGTTGCTTCGGCGCCGCCGATGGTACCGCCGCTAACATTCACCGGAGCGCCGGCGGAATAGATCGCACCGCCGTTGCCGCTCGCGCTGTTGCCGCTGAGCGTGCCGCCGTTGACTTTGACGCTGCCGCTTGCGCCATAGATCGCGCCGCCGTCAATGGCCGTCGTGTTGCCGGTCATGGCGCCGCCGTCGTTATGATTGAGGGTGCCGCCGGCCAGGTACATCGCGCCGCCGCTGCCGTTTGCGATGTTGTTGTTCACGCTGCCGGCATTGACCGTTTCACCGCCGGACTGATAGATCGCGCCGCCGTTCGTCGCTGTATTGCCGCTGATGGTGCCGGTATGGCCATCCTGCGTGAAGTTGTTCAGCGTGCCGCCGGTTATGTACACCGCGCCGCCGTTCGTGGCGGTATTGCCGCTGACGGAGCCGGTATTGTTCACCGTGCCGCCGGTCATGTACACCGCGCCGCCGTCAGTGGCCGTGTTGCCGGTGAGGCTTCCTTCCATTTCCAGCGTGCCGCTGGTCATGTACACCGCGCCGCCTCGCTCGGCGGTATTCTGTTCCCCTTCGGCGTTGCTGCCAATGGTTCCCTTGACCGTCACTGTGCCGCCGGTCATGTACACCGCGCCGCCGTCTGCGGCAGAGTTGCCGGTCATTCTGCCGGCGAGCGTGGCCTGGCCATTGGTGATTCTCAGCGCGCTGAATCCGGCGGCGTTGATCATCCTGGCGGCAGCAAGATTCTGCTGCTCATCGCCCGCAGACAGGATAAAGACGGAAGTGTTTTCCGGGCATTCCACCATGGGGACGGAAGATTGCAGATTCTTGCCGTCCAGGACGAGGTTGGTCAGCGTCAGTTCTCCGCTGACTTTGAACAGCGTGCCGGTATTGAATGTGCTGCGGCTGATGACAGCCGGGTCGCTGCCGCCCTCATATTCGGTCGAGGCCGTCGTGATCGTGATGTGATAGTCCTTCGGAATCGTGACGGAGTCCGTTGCCGGCATGGGGTAGTCGGCGAGGAGCATCTCGATCGTTGCCGTTTTGTCCGCAACGTTGTCAGTGACATACTTCAGCGCGTCTTTGAGCAGGTAAAACTTGGTGTCGCCGATTTTGCAGATGTGCTTCGGATAGTAGAACAGCCGAAGCTGTGCCCCGGCGGGCATGTCTGCATAGACAGCGTCCTCCCCTGTCCGATACTGCCAGACCGCGTTATTTGCATCGTACCGTACGCCGGTGACCGCATCATCTTCATCGCCGACCCGGTTTCCGTCGCTGTCATACAAGGCGGCATGGTCGTAGGCATAGTATTTGTCCGCCGGCAGCGAATAGCCGATGCGCGCCCGGTATGCCGTTTCGCAGTCAGCGTCAATGGCATAATCGTCCGCAGGGAAATAGTTGCTGCTGCCGTCGATCAGTATTGCATTCTCTTCCGTGTTCTCGCCGTAGCGCGCCTGCACGGCCAGCGCGATGCGGGAATGGACAAACGTAATGGTATTGGGGATGACAACGCTGGAGATATCGCAGGTGTTGTTCTCGCCTTCATAGCGCTCGCCGTCCAGCAGGATCGACGTCGTATAATTATAATGTGTATCAGGCTCCTGCCGCACTGTCAGCTGTGCGCCGACAGGAATCAGAAGCGTTTTGGCGTTCGACCCGTCAGCGGGCAGGCTAAAGCTGGCCACGCCATCGACGAAGCCGTTTTCATTATATTTGCCGATCATGCCGGTTCTGCTCAGATCGACTTCAGCCACATAGGAATACGAGTAAGCGGCTTCCGCATCAAACGGATCCCACAGCGTCTGATCCACCTGAACAGGCAGCATGGAGAGGATGCTGAATTCGCCTTCCTCTGTAATAATATAGTAATTCGCGATCGGCTGCTCAACGTCGGAGACCCTGATCACATAGGTGCCCTCTGTTTCTCCCGAATCACGCTTCAGCTTGAAGGAAAGGATCGTCTTCTCCACGCCTTCATTACGCCATTTATAAACCCAGGTGACAGAATGATCCTCCGCGTCGACCGTGTGCTCTTTGATCAGGGTCTCCTGTTCCCATTCCGCCAGGCCCGTCACCGTAGCAGTCAGCAGCGGGTCATCCTCCGCGCCGAGGGCCTTGACAATGTCGTCCGGCTTTATGGTCAGTTCCGCGGGCGTGATGGTCAGTTTACCGGTTCGATACGCAACGCTGTAGTTGCCCTGATTCGCATTGCCGGAAGGCGTGACGACATATTCCCCAACGTCTTCCCCGGATTCACGGGACGTGGTGCTGGTGATGCAATCCTCCAGGTCACCGCCCTTCAGGCCATCCACGATAAGGGTATACGGCAGCGGATCATTTGCGCCATAGACTTTTTCGGAGTCTGACACTGTAACAGTCACGGGCGCAGGGGTGATATTGAAAACAGCCGTCTCATCAAAAGAGACAAGATAGTTGCCCTGTTCAGCATTTCCGGAGAGCGTGATGGGATATGTACCGACATTCTCTCCCTCCGTGCGGGAAAGCTCGTAGTCGATGACGCTGTCCGCGTCGCCATATTTCAGTCCCGTCACGCTGACAGTGATCACGGGGTCATCTTCGCCGTATTCCTTTGAAAGCCCGCCGGTGGGCGTAACCGTGACAGGGGCCGGGGTAATGGTGAAGCTGCCCTGCACAGGGGTGACATGATAGTTCCCCTGATTCTCTTTGCAGTCCAGGGTAATGGGGTAGATGCCGACATCCTCGCCTACCTCACGGGTCGCTGAATACTGAATGGCCTTGTCAGGCAAAACCGACCCGACGGGATTAACCAGTTCGACCGTCACAAGCGCAGGATCTTCCTCGCCGTATTCCTTTGTCGCGCCTGCCGTGACTGTGACTTCTGCGGGCTTGATGGTCAGCTTGCCAAGGTCAAACACAAGACGGTAAATGCCCGTTGACACCGCGGTGCCGATAACGGCATACTGCCCGGCGTCATCGCCTTCCGCTCGGGAGATGCGGAAGGTGAGATCCGTCGTTCCGTCGTCTTCCCTTGTGACGGTGGCGGTATAGATGCCATCATTGTCCGGGCCGCTCAATACAACGTTAGACCCCTCTTCCGCCACTTCAGGCGTCAGCGTCAGGTCAGGGTCGACCTCACCGTAGTACTTTTCTCTTGCTTCCGCCCGGACCGTCACGGTAGAGGGCGTCTTCATATTGCGGATGGTGAGCGTCCGGTTTGCCGTATCAGTGGCCGGCACGATCCCATAGCTGTCTTCATGGTTGTCGGGGACGGGGTTCTCCAGAACAAAGTAGTAATAAGCAGCGCCGTTTTTATCGGTCTTCTCCAGGGTGGACACCGTCGTCGTCCAACCGCCCGCCGATGTGACTTTCAGTCCCGTACGCACAGGCTCAACTTCGCCGATGTGCGCCAGCATCTCCTCACGGGAAAGCGAAGACGAAGCAGGCTCCGCCGCCGTGCGGTAGAGATCAAAGGTAATCTGCTCCTGGGCATCAGAAGCCGGCGTTCCGTCCTGCTGAAGCCAGGTGACGCCGACCGTCACACGGATGGCATCCTGGTTGTTCATCACATACCAGCCGCTGCCGCTGATATTGAAGTTCTGCACATATTCCTCGCTGAGGTCAACCGCGCCGCTGCCGGTGCCGCTGCCGGTGATCTGCTCTTCCTTGATGGAATACTTGACATAGGCATTGCCGATCTTTGCCGGGAGACCGACGAATCGCTCCGTGTCATAGTATTTTGTACGGTTAAGGGTGACCTGCAGCGGGTTTTCCGCTGTATCCGTCACAGGCGTAGGTACAGCGCCGTTCACGGACTGGTAAAGCCCCAGAACCACGGACTCCACGCCCTCCGGCCAGACGCCCGTGCCATTCCAGGTGACGGTCACAGGGATGCTGATGGTTTCCGGGCTGTTCGCCAGGATCACGGTGTTATAGCTTTTGGTGAGGTTCGTCGCCGTCTTTCCGGCGGGGAGGCCGGACGGCACAGCGTTGTATTCAGAGAAGAAGAAATAGATCTGCTCCGGCACTTCCGGCAGAACATACGTCTTCGGTGCGACGGTTTGCACCACATAGTAAAGCGTATCCGCCTCGTATGCGCTGTCGTCCCATTTGATCGTGAAGGTGCCGTCTTTCCCGGTGCGAAGCGCGCTGCCGACCTGTGTGTCATCCGCCGCCCTGCGCACTACAAACTCAGCGTCGGGGAGCATGCTGCCCGTCCCCTCATCCAGGACGCCGACAGTCAGCTTATGCTCCACATACTCGTTGGTAAAAGCAAAGCTGTAGCGCCGGGTATCTTTGTTATCATCGTCCGGGTTCACATTGAACTCGTCGGTTTCTACCGTCACCTGTTCGCCGTCGCGCTGATACGTGACGGTCACGGTGGTCGTCAGGTCAATTTTCCCTTCCAACTCCGCCGGAAGACCGTTGGTCTCGACCATGCGGTAGGTCTGGGCCTCTTCCAGAACCGTTGTGAAGTTGAGGGAGCCATAGGAAAAATCGCTGTACGGGTGGGTTTCCACATCCAGCCAGCTGTTGGCAAATTCTTTCTGAAGTGTGAAGGTGATCCCGTTTTTCTGCGCATCTGTCAACTCATAGTTGCCGGAAAAGCGCTTGGTGACATTGACGCCGCTGGATTCGGGATAGCAGCGAACCTTCATCATATCGCCGTTGAAGTAGCTGTAAATGCCGCCATAGCTGTAGTTGGGGTCGTCGGTGATAAGGAAGCTGTAATAGGTATTGTCTTTTTGATAAAAGGTATACTTACCGCCTTCAAGCACGTAGGGTGTGGTAATCATTTCCAGATAGTATGCCGTGTTCTTGTGCAGGGTAAGCCCGTCGGTTTCCTCGAAGAGAATGATGTCGGAAGCGCCATTCTCATCGGTGGTAAAGATGATGGGCTGCCCGGCTTTCGCTCCGGCAAGATAGGTCATCGGCTGCTTGTTGGAATCCAGCAGGCGGAACTGGGCGCCGGCCAGTCCGGTCTCCAGATGGCCGTCAGCATAAACATACAGCCGGATAAAAAACCCGTTGTCTGTTCCGGAGATGTCGGGATCCACAGTCACGTCTCTGCTGGTATTGGCCGATGCAAAACCGAGGAAGTTCCAATTCTGCATAATGCCGAGCTGCGCCGTGTTGGAGAGGGTGGCCTGCTTGCCTGCGGCGCCGTGGATGTGCGTCGTATACGTGATGGTCACGCTGTCGCTGTCGGGAAGATAGAAGGTGCCGGTGTAGCCGCTGTAGTCGAATTTATACTTTCCGCTGTCGTCTTTCAGGTGCAGACTGTTTTCCACGTGAATGGAACTGTAATCAATGGACTGGTTGTCGCTGAAGGTATCCTTCAGGACCAGGTCATCTCCCCCGTTCAGCGCTTCGCGGTCGGGGTTGATCACAATACGGTATTCCGCCTCGGCGCCGTTGACAGAGATGATCTCTTTTGTGATCAATTCCGAGTCGTCGCCAATAACCAGCAGAACTCCGGGCACAGTGGACTTGACGTAGTAGTTCCCGGTGGTGTCTTTTGTGACATTCGGCTCCACGCCGGATACAGCAACGATATACTTTCCCTTGGCATTAACAGCGACATCTTTTGCGATGGCGGACGCGCCTTCAAACACCAGCCCGTCCGCAGTTTTGCCGTTGACGGTGCAGGTGAACCCGAGATTGACCTCCGACTCCGTAGCGTTTTCGGTGGTCATGACTCTGCCGTTCACCGTCAGGGTAACGGGCGCCGGCGACACGGTCAACGTGCCGTTTATGTAGGTGATCTCATACTGCTCCGTGACGTCATTGCCGACTTCGTCCTTGATCGTCGCTTCGCTGGGAACATTGGCAATGGTGCCGGCATTCGTCTGTTCGCCGGTCATTTTAAGAGAAGCGATCTCGTGGCCCTCTCGCAGGCCGATGGCGGAATAGCTGTCGCAAGTCAGCGCTTCGCCATTATAGTCTCTGGAAGCGCTGTCGGCTGTGATGGTCAGATAGTTGGTATAGCCCGCCAGGACAAAGGTGGAAAAGCTCTCGGTCCGGAATTCGACCGTGTCCTTTTCCTCGTTCACGCTGCCGGAGATCACTTCGGCTTTTGCGCCGGGTGCGTCGGGGATGTGCACCACATCCAGGCATCTGTAGCCGTCCAGATACTTCTCGTTCTCCTTCAGGAGCTTGATGGAGACCGTCACATCGCCCACGCGTTCATAAGTGATATTCTCCGCAGGCTGCAGCGCGATGTCGAACACGCGGGCCGATTTCAGCATGCTGTCCTGCAGCTTCAGCGTCTCCTTCGCCAGATCCACATATTCGCCGTAGCTGCGCTCCGGCTGGGGATCTGCCGCAGGCTCGTTGCCGGTCTCATTGCCGGACTCGTTCCCGGTCTCATCGCCGGACTCGTTCCCGTCGTTGTTCGGCGTTTCCTCGCCTTCCGTCGCATCCGTTCCGTTCCCGTTCTGCACGTCCTCCGCGGGCGTCGTCTGCTCCGGCGTCGCGGTGCCGTTCTCCGGTGTCGTCTCCTCCGGCGTCCCGGGCGTATTCTCCGTCTCTTCGGGCATGGTGATTTCCTGGACAGCCAGCTTTAGAGATTGGCCAAGGCTCTGCAGATATTCAGCCTCATTCTCGCCCGCCGGAACATTGACCGCAAAGGACGCAGTGACCTCATAGGTCCCCTCCGCGGTCCCCTCCGCGTCCGTTGCCGTAAGCGTCAGCATGGGCAGCGCGTCGCCCTCCTCCGCCGCGAAGGCGAAGAAGCTCAGGTCTCCGATGCTGGAGAACAGCATGCAGACCGCGCAGAGAAAGGATAGGATTTGTTTGCCGATTCGTTTCATAGAATAACTCCTTTGTTCCGCCGCGCTCATGATGGCGGAAGCGAATGGAAGCGCTGTAGTTCTTTATTACCTGTTGATGACCCAGGTCTCCGGAGCGGGCCAGTCGCCGTAGTGGGCGACGGCGCTTGAATAGCTCCTCAGCGGGTATTTGCCCTGATACCGCCCGCCGAGGAAATCCTTATCATACGGGATGGCATCTCCGATGGCACTGCCGACGAAAGTGTTGAATGCCGCTGTGCTTATGTCAAACGGCGTGATCCCGGCGTATTCACCGGAGTTTACCGGGCCGAGATAAGCAAAGCCTTTCGTGGGATCGCCGTCCTTCGGGGACTCATTTACTATACTATAATAAGAACAGTTGCTGGGTGTGCCCGTATAGCTGCCCGCGAAGGCGCCGCGGGTCGTTCCCGCGACAAGACCGGTGGCGTAGCAGTTCGTCATGCTCCCGCCTGCCGTGCCCACGAATCCGCCGGCTGTTGTGCCGGAGACAGAGCAGGTGGAATAGCTATACTCGATCCCTGCGTTTCCGGCGCTGCCGATCAGACCGCCGGCAGTGACGCCGGTGACGTTATAAATCGGGGCGGCTCTCTTTCCGGCTGCATCATGCGTATAATAGTCTCCTCTGTCGGTATGCCCGCCGGAATAGCAGCCGGTGACCGTCGCACCGGAGCCCGCAGCGCCGATCAGACCGCCGGCGCTGCCGCCGCAGGACACCACGAGCGCCGCGGCGCTGTTTTCGATCTTGCCGCCGATCACATTTCCGATCAGGCCGCCGGCATTCTCCGTGCCGCTGACAGTGGCGGCTCTGCCGCTGCCGGTATTGTAAGCAAGCACATTGGAGACCGTTGTGCCGTTTGTGCTGCCGGCCAGCGTGCCTGCGCTGCTGCCGGACACGGTGCAGTCTTTCAGTTTGAGCTTTTCCACTTTGCCGCCGGTCAGCGTGCCGAAGACGCCGGCGGCGCCGGTCTCGCTTACCGTCACATCAGAGATGAAATTGTTGCCGCCGTCGTATTCAAGATCCTGCTTGGGGGAAACGGGGCGGAAATGCACCGAAGTTGCCGAATACCATGGGTCGTTCTGGATTCTGGCCTGGAAGTCAGTCCAGCTCAGGTTGGCATTCTGCTCGGCGAACGTGATGGAGCTGTCCGTCTTCAGGACGGATTCGTCAAGATTCTGCAGATGGCGAATGTTGGAGATGACCGCCTTGTTGTCCGTTGACTGGTCGCCGTAAAGGCTGTTGGTGGTCACCGTTTTGCTGTAGGCCACGTTGGACAGTTTCTCCTTGTTGCTGGCGACGACGCGGAACTTGAGATTCTCCCCCGGGGTCAGGACGCTTGCAAAACAGGTGCTATTGATTTCACTGAAGCGCCGGCCACTGGTGGTGATGTCATCCAGCAGGATCAGGTATTCGCCGGGAATGCCGGGAAGAATGGGGGGCTTGATTTCGCTGCCGCTGCCGCCGTACAGCGGCACGCTGACCTGTCCGTTGCGGCCTTCAATAATCAGCGTCAGCGAATAGCCCTCCGCAGGGGTGTTGCTGTCCAGCACTCTGACATACAGCGTTTCGGCGTTGACGACTTCGATGGCGGGCTCGGTCAAATCCTCGCCGTGGGCCAGGCTGCCGATCCCCTCCGCCCCGCCGTACCAGCCGACAACGGAGTTGTTCACATAGTTTTTCAGGAGATCGTCATCGTCCTTCTTTGATTTTAATTCAGTATAATAATTCGATAGATTCGTCAGCGGATAGCGCCCGTCGGACTCACAGTAGAACACGTCCAGCACCGTGCCGGAATCCTTGTGATAGCGGATGATGTACTGCCCGCCCATGCGCACGGTATTGTCGATGGAGCCAAAGGGAAGCATGAGGTTCAGCACGCTGCCTTCGGTAAAGCTGTCTTTGCTGACAACCAGATAGTAAACGCCATCCTCTTCCGTATCCTTTTCGCCGAAATACACACAACCGCGATAGCCCTGGCGATGGGCCATGGACAGATGGTTCTGGGCCGCAATGAAGATCTCTTTGGCGTATTTATCGTACTCCAGCTTGGTCATGCTGCGCATATGCGTAATGATTCCGATAAAGGCAATGGCTGCCAGAACGGCAATGATGGCCACTACGATCAGCGTCTCCGCCAGGGAAAAGCCTTTTTTATTTTGCGCTTTCAGCATGGTTTCACCACCGTTTCTGCTCTGTTATGCATGGCCCGACGCGGCCAGAACGCGGATCACAAGGTTTTCACCCAGCGGGAACTCCGCCCCCTGATCGGCGCCGACGCTTTCGGTCTTGTATTTCACTGCCTTGAGACCGCTGATGGTGACGAGGCCGTTTTCATATGTAGCTTTGACGTAGGTCACATACAGATTCTTGTTGGCTGCCGCGTCGGATACCAGGAGATGCTTGTATTCGCCGTCCGGGAAGACATCCACATATTCCTGAAGGTTGATCCCGAGGTCTTTTTCTTCCGTCGGCTCAGTCTTTACCGTCTTTACCGTCAACTTCGATTTGCTGCCGGACTCCGTGGTATAGGTGATGGTCGTTTCGCCATCCACCTTCACTTCAGAGGCCGTGCTCAGCTCATCGCGCAGGCGCGTCACCGCCATGGAAAGCAGTACCTGTGCGTTCGAGCTGTCCTCAACCTTGTACAGTGCCCGCAGCGCGGAGGGAATGCCCGCCGCCATCACCACTGTGACCATCAGCAGTATGAGCAGCGTGATCAGCAATTCCGACAGGGTAAAGCCGCTGCTGTTTTTCAGTCGTGTGCGGAGTTTTTGAAGCATTCTGTTTTCACCTGTATGATACAACGGTTTTGCGTCCGATGGATCTGTTCGTATAGGATACAGCGATCTTCTCATCAGCGCTTTCTCCGGTCAGCTTTATCGGTGCGCCGTTGACCGACACGGTCAAGAGACCCTCGTCTCCGGAGGATTCCCGCTGTTCCAGCGCATTCTCGTTTTGGATAAAGGTCTTCATCGTGGTTTTGCTGTTGTTGATGATTCTGACAGAGGTGGAAATCACGCCCGCCAGCATCGCCAGGCCCAGCGCGGAGACCAGCATCGCGATCAGCACCTCGGAGATGGACTCGCCGGCGCGGGAGCGGAGCTTCTGCATCATTTTTTTCATGTCGCGCTCGCCACCACCTTCCGTATGCTGTCCACAGTCCAGCGGATCGTAGAGGTCTTGGTTGTCTTTGTGATCGTGGTGGTCACCTCTACGCTGGAGTTGTCATCGTTCACGGTCGCCTCGGTTGAAGATTCCCGTGCGGTGCCCGTCTTTTCATTGATTTCCGGCGTCATCGTCATTAATAGCTGATAGCCGTCTTTTTCCAAGGAGAGTTCCATCGTTCCGTCGGCCTTCAGTGTCACTGTTGTCTTTGAGCCGCTCAGGTCCAGGTCAGCACCCGTCGGCGCACCGTCATGGGTAAGAGACAGAGGCAGGGCATCATGGCCCTTGCCGTCGGAGAAGCTGTAAGTCATCGCCGGCTCGGTGTTGTATTCCGCAAAAGACCCGAACATCAGTCGGAACGCTTCAGCGGTGAGGAAATCAGCGGGCGAATCGGGTGTCGTCTCCACCGTCGCGGCCTTATCCTCCCTGCTGCTGCCCTGATAGGCGCCGTCGGCATTCCAGTTTGTCGTCACAATCGAAGTCTCGGTTTTGACCCGCGTGATGGTCACGGTCTTGCCGCTGAGCTCCTTCGCCAGAAGCTCGGCCGCGGAGGAGACGGCGTAATAGCGCGCGTCCATCTCGTCCACTGCGGCGGCGCGGCCTGCTGCGACGGTGGCCGCCGTCAGGATCACGGCGCTGGCCACGGTGCAGATCAGGAACAGGAACAGCGCCATGGAGAGCGACGCGCCGGTATTCGATTTGAGTTTGTTTCTAATCATTCCGCTTGTCCTTATGCTTTGATGAAAGGCCCTGATCCGGGCACTATAATTTTATTATATAATCATTCGAGGATAGGTTACCATAAAACCATGAAAATTGCAACGGTAAATGACAGTTTTTTTCAATAATCTTTGGATTATCAATCTTTCCGGTCCCATCGGCCATACAAAAAGCCCCCCTGCTCCGCCCGGAAGCAGGGGGGTGTGTCTCAGCGCTCACTGTGCACGGTCTCCGTCGTGCCGAAAATCAGATCGTCGATGTCTTTCTCCATGCTTCTCCCTCCTTTGGCGCGCTGTGATGCAAAGTCAACATACAGCATCCTATGCGCCGCCGCCGGAGAAGATGACAGGTTTTTTTACCGGCACACCACAAAGCCGCCGGCGCGGGCAAGCACTTCCCTGCCCTCCGCCTGCCAGGGATAGAGGATCAGCACGTCCGCTGATGCCATGTCCCGAAATTCAAAGCCTTCAAAGCGCTCCACCCGCCGGAAGGCCCCCTGCGGGTTTGCGTACACCACGCTGGAGACAAAGCGCTCCGGCGGCGTGCGCGTGTAGTACAGCGCAAAGATGTACGGCTGGTTCACCTTATCTGTTATGTAAATCGTTTCCGCCCCCGTCGCCTCCGCCGCGGCGATGGCCTGCCCCAGGCCGGGGAAATAGTTCACGTTGCCGCTGCCGCCCAGGGCGGCGGTGTAGCTGCCGAGGAAAATGAGGAGGCAGGCCGCCATAGCTGCGAGGGGCAGAACGCTCCAGCGGCGCAGCAGCCGCCCGATCTGAAAGCAGCCCACGGCGGAGAAGTAGACAAGCGGCAGCCAGAGCATGTTCAGCCGGTTCACGTTGCCCCGGATGAGCGCGGCACAGAGGAAGGCGCTCCACAGCGCGAAGCGCAGCGGGGCCTCGCCCGTACGGCGGCGGCGATCCAGCACCGACACAAAAACGCCCAAAACCGCCGTGGGGAGCCCGAAGAAATACATTAGTCCCCCCTGCCAGAAACCCAGGGAATTCCAGATGAGCCCGTCCCCGCCCCGGCGAAGCATCTCCCCCAGGGCGCGCAGATTCTCCCCCACGGCCTTCAGCCCGCCGCCGCCGAATACGCTGGTGGCGGCCTGTCGCCCCTCGGTCAGCGCGGGCAGCGTCAGGCCCAGAAAGCGCATGGCGGGCAGCCCCAGGGCATTGCGCGCCTGGCACAGAGCGATGGGCAGCGCCAGAAGCGCAAAGAGCCCCAGCGCGCAGAGGAAGGGCGCCGGGCGCAGGTCCCGCCGCAGCCACAAGACGGCCAGCAACAGATAGAGCGGCAGGAAGAAAAAAGCCGTGCCGTAGGCATAAAGCGCAAGGCCGAAGGCCGCGGATGCGCCGAGGAGCGCCCAGGGCTTTTCCCGGGCCAGCACGGTGCACCAGACGCCGGCAAGCAGAAAGGCGGGCAGCAGATTGCTCTCCAGCGCCCAGCGGCTGGCCATGATGTGCCAGGGGTTGATGACCAGCAGAAAGAGGGCCAGCAGGCCGAAGCGCCGCCCGTCGATGCGCCGGGCAAGGCGCCAGAAGACGAAAAGCGTCAGGCACCCGGCGATGGCGTTGGGCAGCCGCAGCGCCCATTCGCTCATGCCGAACAGGGCGAGGAAGGGCATGGCAAGATAGCTCATCAGCACATTCTGCCCGCTGCCCCAGGCGATGAACAGCACCGGCCAGCTTTGGCCGCAGCGGTCCATTCCCGACTTGAGCAGCGCAAAGGCTTCATAGCCGGCGGAGGACTCGTCCTGGTTCAGCCCCATGGGCAGCGACCCCAGCGCGGCCAGCCGCAGCACCGCGCCCAGAAGCAGCAGAAGTCCCGCTGCAGCCCACTCCCGGCGCAGCGCGGTTTTTTCCGTATCGGACAGCATGGAGCGCTCCTCCCCTCCCCTTTGGTTTTCGCTTTTCATTGTATCACACCTGGCAAGCGCCGGAACAGCATAGTTTTCTCTTGCAATCCGGCGACGGGTCTGTTATAATGTACGGCGTTGTCTAAAACCCCACAGAAAAGGATGAAATAACGTATGAGTGCAAATGAAAAAGAACTCCGCGCCGCCCAGAAGGCAGAGCGGAAGGCGGCCGCTGCCGCCGAAGCAGACAAGAAAAACCGCAGCTTCCGCCGCAATGCCATCATTGTCGCGGTGATCTTTGTGGTCCTCATCGCCTTCGCGCTGCTGGTCAACTCCAACTACTTCTAC
The DNA here is from genome assembly GCA_015068365.1 of Oscillospiraceae bacterium. GTDB lineage: Bacteria > Bacillota > Clostridia > Oscillospirales > Oscillospiraceae > SVKR01. Next base: position 13,155 of record SVKR01000188.1, on the reverse strand, counting down.
ACGCACACCACCGCGCTGACCGTGGGCAGCACCAAGTACTCCCCCGCTGAAGTCAACTACTTCTACCGCAGCACCTACAACGGCATTTACCAGAATCTTTACAACCAGCTGGGCGACAGCACCAGCATGATCCTGGACCGCAACACCCCGCTGGATCAGCAGCTCTACCCCTACGGCGAGGACGAAAACATGACCTGGGCCGACGCCATCAAGGATACTGCACAGCAGGATATGGTGCGCGTGACCGCGCTGTATGACGCTGCCGTGCGCGCCGGCCGCACCCTGACCGCGGACGAGCAGGCCGCCGTTGACAGTGACCTTGCCCAGATGACCACCTATGCCACCGGCAACGGCTACGCCAGTCTGGACAAGTTCCTGCTGGCCTACTTCGGCAAGGGCGTGAACACCGAGGTCTACACCAGAATGCAAAACCGCATTGCCCTGGCCTCCGCCTATTCCCAGGACCTTGAGAGCAGCTTCAGCTATACCGCCGACCAGCTCTCTGCCTACTACACCGAGCATGCCGCCGAGCTGGACACCTATCACTACTACAACTACCCCATCAACAGCAGCGACAGCGCTCTGGAGGGCCTGGAGGGCGACGAGCTGAAGGCAAAGATGCATGAGTACGCCCAGCAGATCGCCGACGCCACCACCGACCTTGACAGCATGACCGAGGCGGTGCGCGCCTACACCGGCGAGAACACTGTGCTGAGCATCGCCAGCAACCCGGCGGACAACATCGGCGCTGCCTACAAGGACTGGATCACCGATCCGGCCCGCCAGAAGGGCGACGTGGCCGAGTTTGACGGCGACAGTGCCTCCTACGTGGTCATGTTTGTCGAGCGCAACACCAACGACTACAAGACCGCGGACTTCCGCCATATCCTGGTGAAGGCCACCCCGGACGAGGACGGCAACTACACCGAAGACGCCCTGGCCGCCGCCAAGGAGAAGGCCGAGCTGCTGCTGAAGGATTGGTCCGGCACCCCCACTGAGGACAACTTTGCCGAGCTGGCCCGTCTGAACAGCGAGGACGCCGGCTCCACCGCCAACGGCGGACTTTACACCGACGTGACCAAGTACACCATGGTACCCGGCGTCAACAGCTTCCTGTTTGACGAGGGCAAGGTCCCCGGCGACACGGGCATCGTGTTCGGCCAGAGCAGCGCCTACACCGGCTATCACGTCATGTATTACGTCGGACAGAGCGAGCAGCTTTACAGCGAGACGCTGGCGGAAAACGCTCTGCGCCAGGCCGATTATGACGCCGCCCTCGCTGAGCTTTCCGACGGCATGGACGTTGTGGAAGGCTCCGGTCTGCGCTTCGTGCAGGCCCTGTAAGGCAGCGACAACCAGACATTGAAACGCCCGTCGGAAGACGGGCGTTTTTCAGAAGGAGGAAGCGATGGACAACCGATTTCTGCGCGCCGAAGCCATTCTGGGCCCGGCGTCCATGGAGAAGCTGCGGCGCAGCCATGTGGCGGTGCTGGGTCTGGGGGGCGTGGGCTCCTGGTGCGCCGAGGCGCTGGCCCGCGCCGGCGTGGGCGCCATCACCGTGATGGACATGGACACCGTGAGCGAGACCAATGTCAACCGCCAGAGCATCGCCCTGTCTTCCACCCTGGGCCAGCCGAAGGCGGAGGTGATGGCCCGGCGCATCCGGGACATCGCGCCGGAGTGCGCCGTGACGCCCGTCGTCGGGCGCTATGAAGCCGAAACGCGGGAAGAATTCTTCGCCGGGAACTACGACTTCATTGCCGACGCCATCGACCTTGTGGCCTGCAAGCTGGATCTGATCTGCGAAGCGCTGCGGCGGGGCGTACCCATCATCTCCGCCCTGGGCACCGGCAACAAGCGGGACGCCGGCGCGCTGCGTATCTGCGACATCGCGAAGACCGAGGCCGACCCTCTGGCCCGCGTGGTGCGCCGGGAGCTGCGGGCACGGGGCGTGAACCACCACACGGTGGTCTTCTCCCCGGAACAGGCCGCGCCCGCCGCGCAGCTGGAAGCCCCGCCCCCCGGGCGTCGGAGCGTGCCCGGCTCGCTGGTGTGGGTGCCTGCCAGCGCGGGACTGCTGATGTGCCAGCACATCGTCACCAGCCTGATCGAAGAGCAATAAAGGAACGGCGGAGCGCTGAAAATGCGCTCCGCCGTTGGTTTTATTCAGATCTCGCTGCCTTTGGGGATCACGAGGGGCAGCGCCTGGCTGCCGGAGAGGTCCAGATAGGGCGACAGGCGGGCGTTCTTGTCTGAGATGACATAGCGCACGCGCGCATTTTCGCCGATGAACGTGTCGTTGAGGATGACGCAGTCGCGCACCTCCGCCCCGGCGGAGACCGTGACGCCGCCGAAGAGGATGCAGTTCTCCACCCGGCCTTCGATGCGGCAGCCGTCCGCGATGAGGCTGTTTTTCACGCAGGAGGCGTCGCCGTAATAGGTGGCGACATCGCTGCGGGCGCGGGTCAGCACCCGGCGCTCCGGCACGAAAAGGCTGCGGCGCTTGTCCGGGTCCAGCATGTCCATGTTGGCGCGGAAATAGTCCTCCTCGCTGGTGATGTGCATGGCGTAGCCCCCGTGGAGGAAGATGCCCACGCGGCAGCCGCCGTCCATGACGTGGGTCATGGCGTCCTGGTGGAAGTGCAGGCGGTTATGCTCCCGGCTCCACTGCACCATGTCCAGCAGCAGTTCGCGCTTCAGCACATACATCTCCAGGCTGGCCAGGCCCTCTCCCGGGCCGCTCTGGTAAGAGAGCATCTCCGCGGCGAAGCCGTTTTCCCCGGGGACGAAGCTGTGCCGCTGGCCCAGCATCTCATGGTCGGTGCACACGGCGGTGATGTCCGCGCCGCTTTGCATGTGCGCGTCGATAACGGAGCGCACGTCCACGTTGGCGCACAGGTCGCCCCGCGTCAGCAGGATATACTCCTCACGGATGTCGTTCTGCAGATAGGAATAGACGGCGCTGAGGGCCTCGATCCCGCCCTCATAGCTGCCCTTGTGCGCATCCGACAGGCCGTAGGGCGGCAAAAGGTGCAGCCCGCCGTTGTGCCGCTCCAGGTTCCAGCTGCGGCCGCCGGACAGATGCTCCATCAGCGAGAGGTAGCCCCGCTGCATGATGACGCCCACATTGCGGATGCCGGCATGCATCATGCCGGACAGGGCAAAGTCGATGAGGCGGTAACGCCCGCAGAACGGCAGCGCCGCCCCGGTGCGCCGGGCGCCCAGGGTCTTCAGCTCCGGGAAGGCGTGATAGGCGTAAACGATGCCATGAACGTTGTTCACATTTCCACCTCCGGTGATTCATACACCATCGCATGGGCGGGGACGGTCATCCCCTCGCCGATGCGGATATTTGGCCCGCAGGTGGCGACGCCCCAGGTCTCGCTGCCGTCCGGCGGCGCGCCCACCGTCGCCCCCCGGGCGACCACCGTATGCTCGCCGATGATGGCGTAGGCCACCTTTGCCCCGGCGCAAATGCGCGCGCCGGGCATCAGGATGCTGTACTGCACCTCGGCGCCGGCTTCCACCACCACGTCGCAGGACAGCACCGAGCTTTCCACGCTGCCGTAGACCTCGCAGCCCTCAGTGATGACGCTGTGGCTGACGCGCGCGTCCGCCCCGATGAACTGCGGCACGGTCTTTGGGCTGCGGGAGCGGATGGGCCAGCTGGGGTCATAGAGATTGATGCGGTCGGAGGCCAGCATGTCCATGTTGGCGTCCCAGAAGCTGTCGATGGTGCCCACGTCGCGCCAGTAGCCCTCGAAATAATAGGGGAACATCCGCTCCCCTGCCCGGAGCATCTTGGGGATGATGTTCTTTCCGAAATCGTTTTCGCTCTCGGTGTCGGCGGCGTCGGCCACCAGATAGGCCCGCAGCTTTTTCCAGTTGAAAATGTAAATGCCCATGCTGGCCAGGTCGCTGTCCGGCTCCTTGGGCTTTTCCGTAAAGCGGCAGATGCGCCCGTCGTCGTCCAGGGACATGATGCCGAAGCGGCTGGCCTCCTCCATCGAGACGCGGATGACCGCGATGGTGCAGTCGGCATTGTTGCGCTTGTGCACCGCAAGCATGTCCGCATAGTCCATCTTGTAGATATGGTCGCCGGACAGGATCAACACATATTCCGGGTCATACAGATCCAGAAAGCCGATGTTCTGATAGATGGCGTCCGCCGTGCCCTTGAACCACTGGCCGCTGTCGCCGGAGGTCTGATAGGGCGGGAGAATGAAGGTGCCGCCGTCGATGCTGTCCAGATCCCAGGCCGCGCCGGAGCCGATGTAGCTGTTGAGCTGCAGGGGCTTGTACTGGGTCAGCACCCCCACTGTGTCGATGCCCGAATTGCTGCAGTTGCTTAGCGGAAAGTCCACGATGCGGTATTTCCCGCCGAAGGGCATGCCCGGTTTCGCCAGGTCCCGCGTCAGCGCATACAGCCGAGAGCCCTGCCCGCCGGCCAGCAGCATGGCGACGCATTCTTTTTTCACTGCCGTTCCCTCCTCTTACTTCTCGTATGCACGGACCCCTGCCGTTTGAGCAAAGTCTATGCTTACTCTGTACAATATAGAACAAACGCGGGATAATTTCAATCCCGCGTTTGTGATTTTTGATAACAATTTGCGTTTGGTCAGTTGAACTTGTCCATGGTCTTTTCCGGGCCAAAGCGGATATAGCTCTCCACCGCGTCCCAGGCCCGGGAGACGGCGGCGTCCATGTCGGCGGCGTCCTGATTTTTGAACGTGCTCAGCACCCAGTCGGCCATGTCATAGTCCGGATGGGGCGGCGCGCCCACCCCCACCTTGACCCGGGGGAAGCCCTCCGTGCCCAGGGCCGCGATGATGCTTTTCAGCCCGTTGTGGCCGCCGGCGGAGCCCTTGGTGCGCACGCGCAGCTTGCCCAGAGGCAGGGAGACATCGTCCGAAACGACGATGACGCGCTCCGGCGGGATGTGATAAAAGCGCGCAGCGGGGCCGACGGCGTCGCCGGAGAGGTTCATAAAGGTCTGCGGCTTCATCAGCAGCACCGAGGCCTCCCCCACCCGGACCGTGTCCGTCAGCGCCTTGAAGCGGGCGCGGCGGATGGACGCGCCGGTGGCCTTTTCGCATTTTTCCGCGGCCATAAAGCCCACGTTGTGGCGGGTGCCGGCGAATTTCGGCCCGGGGTTGCCCAGGAAGACCACCAGCCAGTCCGCCCCGCCGCTGGATGAAAAGAGCTTGAGCATAGCGTTTCGCCTCATAGCCTGCGGCCCGCGGCCAAAGAAGAAAGGCCGCGGGCCGGATGGATTTTTGATTCGGTCAGTCGAACAGCGAGGAGATGGAGACCTCCTCATAGATGCGCTCAATGGCCTCGGCAAAGACCGGCGCCACGGAGAGATAGCGGATCTTGTCGCACGCGGGCTTGTCCTCCGGATAGGGGATGGTGTCCAGCAGCGTCAGTTCCTTGATGTAGCTGTCGTTGATGCGGTCAATGGCGGGGCCGGAGAGGACGCCGTGGCTGGCGCAGGCATAGATCTCCTTCGCGCCGCCGATCTCCACCAGGGCCTTCGCCGCGCCGCACAGGCTGCCGGCGGTGTCCACCATGTCGTCCAGCAGGATGATGGTCTTCCCCTCCACGTTGCCGATGATGTTCATGACCTCGCTCTGGTTGGCCTTCTCCCGGCGCTTGTCCACGATGGCCATGTTCATCTCCAGCTTGTGGGCGAAGGTGCGCACGCGGGCCACGCTGCCCACATCCGGCGAGACGACCATCACGTCGTCATTGCCCTTGCCGAAGCGGCTGATGAAATAGTTGGCGAAGAGATGGGCGCCCATCATGTTGTCCACGGGAATGTCGAAAAAGCCCTGAATCTGTGCCGCGTGCAGGTCCATGGTCAGCACACGGTCCGCGCCGGCCTTGGTGATGAGGTTGGCCACCAGCTTGGCGGAGATGGGGTCGCGGCTCTTGGCCTTGCGGTCCTGGCGGGCATAGCCGAAGTAAGGGATGACGGCGGTGATGCGTCCGGCACTGGCGCGCTTCATGGCGTCGATCATCACCAGAAGCTCCATGAGGTTGTCGTTGACCGGCTTGCAGGTGGACTGAACGATGAACACGTCCGAGCCGCGCACCGGCTCGTACACGGAGATGGAGCACTCGCCGTCAGCGAAGCGCTTTGCCTCCGATTTTCCCAGCTCCTTGCTGAGGCTCTGGCAGATGCCATTGGCCAGCGCGGGGTTGGAATTGCCCGCGAAAACCTTCAGTTCTTTCCCGTGTGAAATCATAAATCTTTCCTCTCTCTTATCGCCACAAAGTCAATGTCTGAATATTTCAACATTGTATTGACTGATACGGAAGTATTATAACAAGGGCACGGAGAAATGAAAAGCCCGTAATATCACCTTTTTTGGAAAAAATAATTGCCGCCCTTTGGCAATTTCGCCAAGGGACGGCATGATTCGCGCCGTTCCGCGCGCTTCAGCGCATTTTTTCCAGCAGGCCGGCCTTTTGCAGCGCAGGGCGCAGCGCGCTGTAGAGGATGGGCGCCACCACCAGGGCAAAGACCGCGTTGATGAGGGAGGCGGGCAGCTTGCTGGCCATGGTGGCCCACACCGCGTCCATGGGATAGCCATAGATGAAGCGGCGGTAGACGAAGGTTTTCAGCATATACAGGGCCACATAGCTGAAGGCGCCGACGGCGCAGCCCACCACGATCCACCCGTGGTTCTTTTTCTCAATTGTGGTATCTAATTTCAGTTTTTCTTTTTTTTCGCCGCTTTCCACCTCTCCAACAGCCCGCACCTGGGTAATGCCCTTACCTGCGACAGCAGCGCAGATGAGGGCCATGAGGAACTTGCTGACGAATGTCACCAGCAGCTCGTCGATGGGATAGCCGCTGACGAGGTCATTCAGCGCCGAGCCGATGCCGGCGGCAAGGCCGCCCATCGGGCCGCCCAGCAGCAGACCGGCGAGCAGGCAGGCCGTGTTGCCCAGGTGCACCTTGCTGCCGAGAAAGGGAAAGCGCAGGAACGTGGCCACACAGACCAGCGCAGCCATCAGCGCCGTGAATACCAGCTTGTAGACAGGATCTTTTTTCATAGCGACACCTCACTCAACGCTCCGTCTCCCCGCTGGGGAGGGGTTCTTCGGGTTCTTCCGGCGTGCCGGTGACGGTGACGTGCAGCACGACGCTGCTGTCCTCGCCGCCGGTTCCGTCAGCGAAGCTGACCGTGATCTCCGCCTCGCCGTCCCCGATGGCTTTGATGGTCAGGGGCACGGCGCGCTTCGTGACGAACTTGCCCCAGACGCACTCCACCACGTCCCAGCTGTCGATCTCATAACGGATCGTCGCCTGGCCGGGGGCGTCATGGCTGATGAGGACTTTTACGGAATCGCCGTACTCCAGGTCAAATTCCGTCTGCTCCGCAGACAGCGTGGCGGCGGCTTTTTTCGCGTCCTCCGATTCCTTGACCTGGGCCACCGTCTGCCCGGCGCCGGTCAGATCCACGCCCGAGATGACATTGATGGGCACGGCCAGATTCATATTCTCGCCGTTGACGAAGCTGGCGAACTGGATGCCCACCACCTCGCCGTGGACGTTCAGCAGCGCGCCGCCGCTGCTGCCGGAGGCGCAGGGCGCGCTGTGCTGGATGCAGAGATAGTCCGGGTCGTCCACGTTGCGGCTGCGGTTGGAGATCATCCCGTCGGTGATGCTGTCCACGTAGCCGAGGGAGTTGGACAGGGTATAGACCGGCTCGCCGGCACGGATGAGGTCGGAGTCCGCCATCGTCAGATACGGGAAGCGGGAAACGCTGCTGCCCTCAAGATCCGTGCGGCTGATGCGGACCACCGCCGCGTCCCACAGCGTGTCGTAGAAGAGCACGCCGGTCACGTCATACTTCCGGCCGTCCAGCGTGGTGATGCGCAGCGCCTCGCAATTATCCAGCTCATGGGCGCATAGGGCGGCCACGCCGTCCGGCGTGATGAAAAAGCCGCTGCCGTGTCCGCCGGGCTCGCCGTTTTCCAGTTCCTCAAGGCTGTAATACATCTCCACGAGGAACACCGCAGGGGAAAAGTTGTCGTGGATCTCCACGCCGGAGTAGACCGGCTTGTCGGCGGCGTCGGACAGAACATGGGCCAGGCGCGTGGTGCGCAGCGCCGCGGCGGACACCACGCCGTCCAGATACAGCTTTTGCAGCAGCGTGCCCGTTTCGCCCTTCATGGGCAGGTTCAGCGCGTTATAGGAGAGGCAGGCCATGTCCTCGCGCAAAAGCGCGTCTGAAGCGGAAAATTCGCCGTGAGAAAGCCCGATGCTGTCGGCGAAGGCGATGACACCCGCCCAGGTGAAATCGCCCTGTGCGTCACTGTAGCCCATGGCGCGCAGCAGCATGGTCAGCCAGTCGCGCACGCTGGCCGGATCGTCGCTGCCGAAGTGGAAAACGCTCTGGCCCTGCACCAGTCCGGTTTCCCAGGCGTAGGCGATGCGTCCGGCGGCCCAGCCGCCGTCATCAAAGGGACAGGGCGCACTGGATCTCAGCGCCGCTTCCTCCTGTCCCAGCAGGCGCAGCAGCATGGTCAGCGCCTCGGCGCGGGTGGCGGTGCGCTCCAGCTCAAAGCCGTCGCCCGTGCCCTGCAGCAGGCCGAGGGCGGAAAGGGTCGCGGCCGCGTCCGTGCCGCTGAGGGCCGTGGCGGCGGCCGGCAGGCTGAGGGCGGCCAGGAGCAGCGCCGCGATCAGTACTATGGTGAAAATACGTTTCATGGATTTGCCTCTTCCTTGGGTGCATCGGCCGCGCCCTGGGTTTTATCAGAGCGGATCAGGCCGATCAGATAGATTACATACATTGTCAGAGAGAGCAGGATGGCCGCGGCACACAGCAGCAGCAAAACGATGACCCACTTCTCCGGCAGGCGCGGAAACAGGATCATCACAGCCATACATACTTCCAGGATCACGGTGCACAGCTTGCCGTACCACTGTGCGGTGTGCACTGCGCCGCGGTGGCGGATGGCGGCAGCGCCCAGGAAGCTCATGGTCAGATCCTTGACGGCCAGAAGCGCAAACACCAGCCAGACATACCAGTAGCGGAAGGCCAGGCACACCAGCAGCGCCCCCTGCGTCAGCTTGTCGCACAGCGGGTCGAGCATCTTGCCCAGGTCGGACACCATGTTGAACCGGCGGGCGATGATGCCGTCCAGCACGTCGGTGACGGCGGAGACGATCAGCAGCGCCACGGCCACGTCATAGGAGCCCTTCCAGTAGGTCCAGATGATGAACGGCAGCAGCACCACCCGGAAAATGCTCATGAAGTTTGGGATGGTGAAGACCTGTTCTTTTGTCAGGTATTTGCGGAATTGATGATCCATTCCTTAACGACCTCTCCGATCTCTTGCGTTTTGCTCTGGCGGACGGTCTCGGCGTCCAGCACGCCGCAGACGTCCAGATACACGTCCGTTGCGCGCCAGGGGGCGCGGCGGGCGATCCGCTCCGTGCCGCGCACCGCCACCACGGCGATGGGCGTCCCCGCCTTCTGGGCGATCTTGAACGCGCCGTTGTGCAGCGGCAGCAGGCCCTCTCCCCGGTTGCGGGTGCCCTCCGGATAGATGGCGACGGAGGCGACGTCCTGCTTCAGAAGCTGCACGGCGGCCAGGATCGTCCGCAGCGCGGCCCGGTCATTCTCCCGGTCGATGGACAAAAAACCGGCCTTGTGGATGATGCGCCCCACCACGGGGATCCTGAAATTTTCCGGCTTGGAGATGAACACCAGTCCCTGCTCACGCAGGACCCAACCGGTCACGATGGGGTCAAAGGCGCTGCGGTGGTTCCCCACCAGCAGATAGCGCCCGGCAGGCAGCGTTTCCGTCCCGCGGAGATGCACCCGGACACGGCCCACCGTGGTCAGCAGGCCCATGACATACCGGACCAGGGCGCTGTAAAATGGCGCCGGGACCGGCTGCGGTTTGCTCTTGTCCACGCCCAGGCTGGACAGGCACATCAGCAGCAGAAACAGCAGAAAACCGCCGACAAAGCCCACGGTGAACCACACAATGAGCATGACGGCCAACAGCGCGCCGGAATAAGCCGCCGCGCTGCAGATGCCCAGGCTCAGGCCCAGGCCGGTGATGATGTAAGGCAACAGGAGCAACATGGGTCGTCTCGCCTGCCGCCGGGGCCGGTGGATGCGTTCAGGCCTCGGGGGCGTCCTCCTCCGCCTGAACTGCCTCTGCCGCCTTGGCAGTGGTGTCAATGACCACGTCGGGCTCGGCGTTCAGGATCTCCTGCACGTCCGGCTCGCTGACCTCATCATCGGGGAGATAGCGCGCCACCGTGTCGGTGACGAAGGACTTGATCTCCTCCCGCTTGGAATAGATCGCCACGCCGGCAGCCGCCAGGCCGCCCAGCTTCAGCAGCGTGCCGAAAAAGCTCTTTTTCTTTGCCATATCGGATTCCTCCCGTCAATGACTGCGCTTGTGAATGCTAATAATGGATTATACCACATCCTTCGCCGCGAGGCAACGGTTATTCCTTCCGATCTGTGAAAGAATTGTAAATAATCCGGCTTGACTTTTCCGCAGGAGGGCATAAAATGAGTACAAATTGAGAAAAAAGGAGCGGTAATGCGGGATGCGGGACTATCAGAAGGAATTTGACGCGCGGGTGGCCTTTATCCGCGCTCTGGTGGCGGATGCCCACGTCAGCGGCATCGTGTTCGGCAACTCCGGCGGCAAGGACTGCGCTTTGGTCGGCATCTTGTGCAAGGCCGCCTGCGACGACACGGTGGGCGTGCTGATGCCCTGCGCCTCCGGGCGGAATTTCGGCTCCGACACCGACGACGCGCTGGCCGTCAGCGCCCAGTTCGGCATCGAGGCCCGGCGCATCGACCTGACCGCGGCGCGGCAGGCCATGCTGGACGCGCTGCCCGCCGTGACGGAGATGACCGACGCCGCCATCGCCAACATCGCCCCGCGGCTGCGGATGACCACGCTGTACGCCATCGCCGGCAGCGAAAACCGCCTGGTGGCCGGCACGGGCAACCGCAGCGAGCGGTATATGGGCTATTTCACCAAGTGGGGCGACGGCGCCTGCGACTTCAACCCCATCGCGGACCTGACCGTGACCGAGGTGTATGAGTTCCTCGAATTTCTCCGCGCCCCCCGATGCATCATCGACAAGGCCCCCAGCGCCGGGCTGTTTGAAGGGCAGACGGACGAGCAGGAGATGGGCGTGACCTATGCGGCGGTGGACGAGTATATCCTCCACGGCACCGGAAGCGAACAGGACAGGGCCGTGATCGAGCGCTATCACGCCCGCGCCGGGCACAAGCTGCGCCTGCCGCCGGTATTCGACGAAAGCGTTTCCGACTGATTTTTGATATGATACACCTACGCGGCCTCCCCGATGGCTCGGGGAGGCCGCGTGGTTTTCTTTTGCTGTCAGTTTGCTTCGGAAATGCCGCTGAAGCGCTGCACCATCGTGGCGATCTGGGCGCGGGTGGCGCCGCCCCGGGGGTTCAGATTGCCGTCCATGCCGCGGATGACATCCTTCATCACCAGCCAGCTTATGGACTCCTTCGCCCAGTCGCTGACGGCGGCAGCGTCCGGAAAGTCCAGCTGGAAGGCCCACAGGCCCTCAAAGCCCATACCCTGCATGCGCGCGTAGCGGTAGAGCATGGCAGCGAACTGCTCGCGGGTGACGGCGTCCTCCGGGTGGAACACCGCGGTCCCGTCTTCCTCCGTCCAGCCGAGGGCGATCTTCTGCTCAGCGGCCCAGGCGACGGCGTCGGCATACGGCGCGCCGGGGGCCACGTCGGCAAAGGGGGCCGCTGCGGCAGCGTCGGGCTTGCCCGCCATGCTCCAGAGCAGCGCGGCGACCGCGCCGCGGGTGGTGAGGCCGTTCGGGTCAAAGATGCCGTTTGTGCCCTGCATATAGCCCTCGGACAGCACATAGGCCACGCCGTCGCGGTACCAGGCCGCGGGGTCAAGGTCGGTATAGCCGTCAAAGGGGTCTTTCGTCTTGGTCTCCGCAGGCTTTGTATCCGTGGGGCCGTCATACGGGACATAGTCTATGACTGTGATAAAGCACTGTCGTGCCCGGCTGCCGGAGCACACCGTAAAGGCGGCTTCACCCGCTGCAAGGCCTTTGATCGTGAAGACTCCGTCCCCATCCGCACTCAGGCGGACGGTGGCATCGGTGTCCTGCTCGATGGAATAGACAAACTGCGCATCTTCCTGCCGCTCGGTAAACTCGGCGGTCAGCGTCAGCGTATCGCCTTTGTAGATGGTCACTCTGCCCTCAGCGTCCATCGCCGGGGAGCCCGTGAGGGTGAATTCCGCCCCGTCAGGAGCGAGGATGGCCTCCCCTGCCTCGGTCAGCTCGACGTGGTAGTCCTTGTCAGCGCTTGCAAAGCTTTCCGCGCTGCCCTTGCCGTCAAGGCCGTCCGTGATGATCCATCCGTCGTAGGTGTACTCGTCCTCCACCTGTACGGTGATGCCCTTTGTCGTCAGCGCGCCGCCGAAGCGGATCAGCGCGACGTCGGGGGTCGCATCCGCAGCGCGCGGCGCGCTGAAATGCTCTCCCGCAAGGAAAATGTCTACACCGTTGCTGCTGAAAACCGGCGCGTCCAGGAGGATCAGCTTGCCGGCATCGAACCTCTTGTCAGGCCACGGCTCAAACGACTCTCCAACCCAGACGCCTTTCTCGCAGCCGTTGATGGTGCCGCCGGACAGGGTAAAGTCACAGTTGCATCGAACATACACGCCGTTGCGGCAGCTGCTGATCGTGCCGCCGGTCATGGTAAAGCTGCTTTCATAGAGGTGAATGCCGTCTTTGCCGTTGTCGGAAACCGTGCCGTCGAAGAGGTCGATGCTGCCGTTCTCGACGTAAATGCCGTCTTTGCCGTTGTCGGAAACCGTGCCGCCGGAGAGGTCGATGCTGCCGTTCTCGACGTAAATGCCATCTTCTGCATTTTTGGTGATGGTGCCGCCGGTCATGGTAATCTTGGTAACCTTGTCGCCAATCGCCTCCACGCCGTCGACGTTTCCACTGATTATGCCGCCGTTCATCACGAACTGGCTGTCCCCGAGCAGGACGCCGCACGTAGTAAACTCCTCTTCGGCATCTTCGTTGCGGTTGTCGGTGATGGCGCCGCCGTTCATGGTGAAGCTGCCGCTGCCGACAGAGACGCCCCAGGGGTT
>SVKR01000187.1 GCA_015068365.1 Oscillospiraceae bacterium | reverse complement strand
TAAGCTTCCCCTGGCAATGGCCTCATAGACCCGGTGCAGACTGTGGTCAGACAACTGGGCGGAAAGGGCAGCATGTGCAAAATCGTTCTTTGCAACAATCAGCAGACCTGAGGTGTCTTTGTCAATACGGTGGACAATACCCGGACGGCGTTCGCCGCCTATACCGGAGAGAGAGTCGCCGCAGTGATAGAGCAGAGCATTGACCAGCGTGCCGTCAGGATGCCCGGGGGCGGGGTGTACCACCAGGCCGCGGGGTTTGTTCACGACGATGACGTCGCCGTCCTCAAAGACCACGTCCAGCGGGATGTCCTGGGGGACCAGGTCCAGCGGCGCGGGGTCGGGCAGGGTGAGGACGATGCGGTCCCCGGCGGCGACCTTGTAATTCTTTTTGACCGGGGCGCCGTTGACCTGCACGCCGCCGGAATCCAGCAGCTTCTGGGCGGCGCTGCGGCTCAGCGGCGCAATACGCGGCAGGAGAGCGTCAATGCGCTCTCCTGCGGTTTCGGCGGTGAACGAAAAGGTCTCCATCAGAGGTCCTTGAACTCCGCCAGGATGTCATCGAGATTGTACTGATCCGCGTTGGTCTGCTCCTGGGCAACGGGGGTGGGATAGCTGACCGCGGGCGCAGCGGGGGCCGGGGCCGGCTCGAAGTCCTTGGGGGCCGGCGCAGCGGGTGCAGCGGGTGCGGTCGGCGGCGCTTCAAAGCCCTTGGGCGCGGCCGCGGGCGCGGCAGGCGCAGCGGGGGCCGGGGCAGGCTCAAAGTCCCGGGTGACCGGGGCGGCGGCAGGTTTCGCGGTGTCCTGCGCATACGGTTTCTCCGGCTGGGCCTTGGCGGCGTTTGCCTTCTCCCACTCGGCGAAGGGGTCCTCCGGGTCGAGCTGCGGCTCGGGCGCATGCTCGTGCTTCGGGAAATCGGGGATGGGCGTGCGCTTGCGGCGGGGGACGACGGGCCGGTGCGCAGCGCGGGGCGCTTCGGCAGCAGGCTCTCCCTCCGCCGTGGGGGCAGCTTTCTTCGCGGTCTTGGGCTGCTTTTCCAGCACGATGCACACGCAGAAGACGATGACGCCCACGGTGATGTAGATGTCCGCCACGTTGAACACGGGGAAGGGCCGGCCGAAAATCATAAAATCGAACTCGAACATATCCACCACATAGCCGCAGACAATGCGGTCGATGCAGTTGCCGATGGCGCCGGCCATGACCAGCACGGCCATCCAGCGGGCCAGGGGGTGGGTGATGATGTTCTTCACCAGAACATAGACCACCACCAGGCAGAAGAGGATGCAGAGGATCACGAAGAACCAGCGCGCTCCCTCCAGAAAACTGAAGGCCGCGCCGGTGTTGTGGACGTTGGCAAGGTGGATGAAGCCGGGGATCAGCTTCGCCTCGCCGGTGTCCACGACGATGTTGACGGTGGTCCAGTACTTGACGGCCTGATCCAGGATCAGCGCCAGCACGGCCACAATGGCGTAAAGCATAAATGTTACCTCCTTTTGGGGGAGTATCTTCCGGAAGACCGGAAGCGGGAACCGGGATTAGTTCAGGAAGCTGACGACCTTTGCGCAGCGGGGGCAGAGCCCGTCCGCGTCCGCTTCGGTGGAGAGCACCCAGCAGCGGGGGCACTTGGTGCCGGGGGCCGGGGCGGCGGCAACGGCGACGGCGGGGACATTCTCGCCGCACTTGGCGTCCGCGGGCGCATCGGCGGCGAGGTCCACGGCGGAGACGATGAACAGCTCCGCCAAACTCATGCCGTTCAGCGCCTCCAGCAGCGCCTTGCCCTCCTCCGAGGCGGCGGCGAGGGTGACCTTGGCCTCCAGGGATTTGCCGATGAGCTTGGCCGCGCGCTTTTCCTCCAGCACGGCGTTGACGTCCGTGCGCAGAAGGATCAGCTTGTCCCAGCGGGCCATCTCCTGCTCCGGCAGGGCATAGTCGGCAAAGGGCTTGTGCATCTCGTTGAACACCACGTTGCGCCCGTCGTCACCGGAGCGGTGGGGCATGGCCTGCCAGATCTCGTCGGCGGTGTAGGCCAGGATGGGGGCCATGATGCGGGTCATGGTGTCCAGGATCAGGAACAGCGCGGTCTGGGCGCTGCGGCGGCGGGCGCCGTCGCGCGTTTCGCAGTACAGGCGGTCCTTGATGATGTCCAGATAGAAGCTGCTCATGTCCACCACGCAGAAGTCGTTGACCGCGTGGGTGACGGCGTTGAAGTCATAGCCGTCATAGCCGGCGAAGCAGCGGGTGATGAGCGCGTTCAGGCGGGTGACGGCCCAGCGGTCCAGCGCCTCCATCTCCTCCGGCGGCACCAGGCGGTCGGCGTCAAAGCCGTCCAGGTTGCCCAGGCAGTAGCGGGCGGTGTTGCGGAACTTGAGATAGTTCTGGCTGAGCTGCTTGAAAATGGCGTCGGAGCAGCGCATGTCCGCGTGGTAATCCGCGCTGGCGGCCCAGAGGCGCAGCAGGTCCGCGCCGTATTTGTTGATGATCTCGTTCGGGTCCATGCCGTTGCCCAGGGACTTGTGCATGGCGCGGCCCTCGCCGTCCACGGTCCAGCCGTGGGTGATGCACTGGCGGAAGGGCGCGCCCTTACCCAGCGCGCCGACGGCCACCAGTAAGCTGGACTGGAACCAGCCGCGATACTGGTCAAGGCCCTCGATGTACACGTCGGCGGGCCAGAAGCCCTGGTCGCGCTGCATGGAGGCGAAGTGGCTGGAGCCGGAGTCGAACCAGCCGTCCAGCGTGTCGGTCTCCTTGGTGAAGCCGTGGTCGCAGCCGCAGTGGGGGCAGGTGAAGCCGGCGGGGAGGATCTCCTCCGCCTCTCTGGCGAACCAGGCGTTGCTGCCCTCGCGCGCGAAGAGGTCGGAGATGAGATCGATGGTCTCGTCGGTGCAGATGGGCTTGCCGCAGTCCGGGCAGTAGAACACCGGGATGGGCAGACCCCAGCGGCGCTGCCGGGAGATGCACCAGTCGGCGCGCTCGCGGATCATGCTCTTGATGCGGTCGATGCCCCAGTCGGGGAACCAGCGCACGTCGTCGCAGGCGGCGCAGGCGGCGTCCTTGAACGCGTCCACGGAGCAGAACCACTGGGGCGTGGCCCGGAAGATGATGGGGCCCTTGCAGCGCCAGCAGTGGGGATAGGAGTGGACGATGTCCTCCGAGGCAAAGAGCGCACCGGACTCCTTCAGATCCGCCAGGATGACGGGGTTGCTCTCCTCGGTCTTCAGTCCGGCATACTTGCCGGCATAGTCGGTGTGGCGGCCCTGGTCGTCCACGGGGACCACCAGCTCCAGCCCGTAGCGGCGGCAGGTCTGATAGTCGTCCGCGCCGAAGCCGGGGGCGGTGTGGACGCAGCCGGTACCGCTGTCCATGGTGACGTAGTCGGCCAGCATCAGCAGGCTGGTCTTGTCCAGGAAGGGGTGCTTTGCCAGCATCTTCTCGAAGAAGTCGCCGGGGTGGGTCTCCACGATCTCATAGTCGGCGATGCCGCCGGCGGCCATGACCTTTTCCACCAGCGCGCCGGCCATGATGAGCATCTCGCCGCCGGGGATGCGCACCAGGGCGTAATCGTCCGCGGGGGAGAGGGTGATGCCCAGGTTGCCCGGCAGGGTCCAGATGGTGGTGGTCCAGATGAGGAAGGAGATCCTGCTGCGGTCCAGGTGGGCCAGCTTGCCCTGGTCGTCATAGAGCGGGAACTTGACATACACGGTGGTGCAGGGGTCGTCCTGGTACTCGATCTCGGCCTCGGCCAGGGCGGTTTCGTCCTTGGGGCACCAGTACACGGGCTTCAGGCCCTTGTAGATGTAGCCCTTTTTGAACATCTCCCCGAAGACGCGCACCTCCTCGGCCTCAAAGCCGGGGTTCATGGTCTTGTAGGGGTGGGCCCAGTCGCCCAGGACGCCCATGCGGCGGAAGCCCTTCATCTGCAGGGCGATGTATTTCTCGGCATAGTCATGGCAGGCCGTACGGAAGTCCGCGGCGGACATGGCCTTGCGGTTGAGCTTCTGCTCCTTGATGATGGCGCTTTCGATGGGCATGCCGTGGTTGTCCCAGCCGGGGATGTAGGGGGTGTAGTAACCCCGCATGGCGTGGGAGCGGACGATGAAGTCCTTCAGCGCCTTGTTCAGCGCGTGGCCCATGTGCAGGTCGCCGTTGGAAAACGGCGGGCCGTCGTGCAGGGAGAACAGGGGCTTGCCCTCATTCTTCTTCAAAAGCTCGTTGTAGGTGTCCTCGCGGTTCCAGCGCTCCAGCATTTCCGGCTCGCGGGCGGGCAGCCCGGCGCGCATGGGAAAGTCGGTTTTCGGAAGATTCAGCGTGTCGTTAAAATCTTTGGCCATCGTATTTCTTCTCCAGATATGTAGTAGGGGGGCGGATGTCAGACCCGCCCCGCCGAATGCCGGATGCACCGGCTGTTATTTTTCAAAGCCGTCAAAGGTGAACTGGGTGGTCTTGTCCACGTCGTCGTCGGGATCGGTGACGATGTGGAACGCGCGGGTGGGCATCTCGTCGTCGGCAGAGGCGGCCGGGGCGAAGTTGGGGCGGACGTCGCTGACAGGCTCGTCCGCGGCCTTGGCCACGGTCTCCTCAATGCGCTTCACGGTCTCGTGGATCTCGCCGGGATCGGTGGCGTAGGGGACGGCCACCGGCGCCTCGGCCTGGGGCGCGTCCGCCTGCTCGGGGACGACCTCCACGATGCGGTTGGCGCGGTGCTCCTTGATGAAGTCCATCTCGCCCACCTTTTCCAGGAAGGAGAGCTGGCGGTTGCACAGCAGCTCCATGTTCTCCACAAACTGGGCGCTGGAGCGCTTGGCCTCGTCCAGGCGGGCCTTCTCCATCTCCACCTCCAGCTGGGCATCCTTGGTGATGCGCGCGGCCTCGGCGGTGGCGTCGTTGACCAGGGCGTCGGCCTTGTCTCTGGCCTCGCGCTCGATGATGTTGCCGATGCGCTGGGCGGAGACCACTGCCATGCGCAGCGCGTCTTCGTTGCCGCGGTACTCCTCCACCTTGTCCACCAGCACCTTCATCTTGCCCTTCAGCGTGGCGTTTTCCCGCTGGAGCAGGGCAAGGTCTGTGGAGATCTCCTCAAGGAAGCTGTCCACAGCCGCCATATCGTAGCCGCCGAAAAGCGCTTTTTCAAATGTCTTTTCTTTGATGTCCTGCGGTGTGATCATATCTTGTATCCCCTATCTGTCGGTATTTCTCTCACTGAGCGATGCCCACGGGCATCAGAAGTACATGCCGGAGCTCTCCAGCTCGTCCATCAGATCCCCCACCAGGTCCACGTTGGGCGGGGTGATGATGTAGGTGTTGGCGGCGACCTTTTTCACCTTGCCGTCGATGGCGTAGGCCACACCGGAGAGGAAGTCCACCAGCCGGCGGGTGACCTCCTTCGGGGTGGTCTCCAGATTGATGAGCACCGGGCGCTTGGCGCGCAGATGGTCGGCGATCTCGGCGGCGGTCTCAAAGCGCTCCGGCTTGATGAGCACCACCTGGCTCTGGCCGCCGGCGGGGCCGAAGTTGACCACCTTGCCCTCCCTGGGGCGGGCGGCAGCGGGCCGGGGCTGGGCCGCGCTCTGGCCGGCGCCGTCGCCGCCAAAGCCGGAAAAGGGATTGGGCCGGGGCCGCTCCGGCTCCGGCGTGTCTACCATCTCGGCATCATCGATATAATCGTCCTCGTCCTCGTCGTAAGGACGGGTCAGCTTTTTCAGTTCATCCAAAAAACCCATGTAAATGACCTCCGCTGATCAGTATTGACGCCGGCCGAAAATGGCCGAGCCGATGCGCACCATGTTGGCGCCCTCGGCAACAGCGTCCGTATAATCGTCTGTCATGCCCATGGACAGAAAATCCATAGAAACATTATCGTATTTTTTCCCGCTGTTGTCAACAAAAAGCTGCCGCATCAGCGCAAAATAGGGACGGTTGCTGCCCCCCTCGGGCACAATGGGCGGGACGCACATCAGACCGCGCACCGCGATGTGCGGACACGTTGCCGCGGCGGAGAGCAGCGTGGAAAGTTCTTCCGGCGCGATGCCGGATTTCTGCGCCTCTCCTGCCACGGAAATCTCGATGAGGATGTCCTGCACGATGCCGAGCGCGGCGGCGCGCTGCTCAATCAGGCGCAGCAGCTCCGCGCTGTCCACGGACTGGATCAGGTCCACCCGGCCCACGATCTTGCTGACCTTGTTGCGCTGCAGGTGGCCGATGAAGTGCTTCGGGCAGCCGTCATAGGCGCCCAGGGCGTCCTTCTCCAGAAATTCCTGCACCCGGTTCTCGCCGCAGCCGTCCACGCCGGCGGCGATGGCCTCCCGGACGCGGTCGGCGTCGTTCATCTTGGTGGCCGCCACCAACAAAACAGCGCGGTCGGCGCCGGAAAGCGCCGCCGCGATGTTGGCGCGAACGGTCTGAATGTTCTCTGCAATCGTAGCCATATCCGTCACTCCATGATCTTTCCTTCGTAGAGGTCCCTGCCGGAGACCACCACGGTGTTCCCGCTGCGCAGCGCGTCGGCGTCGTTCCCGACGGCGAGCAGCGCAAAATCCTCATCGGCGTAGAGCACCTCCACGTCCTTGCGCTCCAGCTGCATGGCCGTGACGCACCAGACGTAGGTCTGGCCCGTCGCGTCGTCGGTCTGCACGGCGGGGGCGGGGACGCGGATGCCGCTGTAGGCTGCGAACACCACGTTGGCCGGGACGTTGCGCATGGCCAGCGTGTCCGCCAGGGCGGTGTCGCAGCGGAACACCACCGCCACGCTGCCGTCGGATTCCTCGCTGATGGACAGCACCCGGGCGTAGATGTCCGCGCCGTAGTAGCGGCCGAAGTTCAGCGTGGCCGTGCGGCCCACCTTCAGATTTTCCGCGTCCTCGGCGGACATGGCGGCGGCGAACAGCCACTGATAGCTGGTCACCAGCTTGCCGTAGGCCCCGGCGGGCTTGTCCTGCCGGGCCTGCGTCAGTTCGCTGAGCGTTTCACAGGTCAGGCCCTCCAGGTCGGCGGCGGAGAGGGCTTCGTAGCCGTCGATGAGCGTGGTGAAAATGCCGCTGTGTTCGGCGCAGAGCACCGCGGCGTCGCTGCCGGAACTGGAGCGCAGGCTGTCCAGCTCGCGCTGCAGCGCGCGCAGCTCCGCCTTGGAAACGCCGGCGGCGCTGTTGGAAAACAGCAGCGAGCGCAGGTTCAGCGAGCTGGTGTCCAGCGCGGTCAGGTCGTGCCGGGCCACGGCGCCGGACAGCGCCTCCACCGCGCTGCGCAAAGACTCGTCCCGCGTGGTCAGATCGGCGGCGGAGTCCAGCTCGTCCAGCGCAGCGGACATGCGGCTGACCTCCAGCTCCAGCTCGTGGATGCGGCTGGCCCGCTCCAGGCCGGCTTCGCTGCGCATGGCGGTGGCCAGCGCCGTCCCCGCGGCGACCTTGCTGCCGTCGCGGGCGGTGATGTCGATGTATCGCTCCGCGCTGGTCAGCACTTCTTCGCTGCGGATGACGATGCCGTTGGCCGGGCCGCCCAGGGTCACATCCGCCATCACGGCCTCGGCGGTGACGGTAGTGTCCCGCAGGGAGCGGACGGCGTAGACCCCCAGATAGGCGGCGAAGGCCAGAAACAGCAGGATCGCTATGAATTTGGAAAGACGGTCGGTTCGTTTCATACCCTTATCCCGGAAGCGGATTTTGTCTCTTGCGGTTTATTCTTCCTCTGCGCGCATTTCCAGCGGCCGGGGCGGCACGATGGTGGAGATGGCGTGCTTGAAAATCATCTGCTGCTTGCCCTCGCTCTCCAGCATCACAACGAAGCTGTCAAAGCCCCGGACGCAGCCCTTCATCTGAAAGCCGTTCATGAGAAAGACGGTGACGAGGCATTTTTCCCGCCGCGCCAGCGCGAGGAACTGATCCTGGTAATTCGGTGTCTTTTGCATATTTCGACTCCTTTTCCCGGCGTCGAACATGGTATTATACCATAGTTTCGCCGTATGTAGAATAGTTTTTTGCACGCTTTTTCCGTGCAATCGCCATTCTACACGCGCTTTGCCGTAAAAGAAGTCGAATCCGCGCGCCGTGCGCGGAAATTACGCGCCGCGCGCTTCGCGCCACCAGGCCGTGACCTGCGCCGCCGCGGCGGCGATGTCCGGCGTGCCCTCCCAGGCGATCCAGCGCACGTCCCCGTCCCGGCGCAGCCAGGTCAGCTGCCGCTTGGCGTAGCGGCGCGAGGCCTGCTGTATGGCCGCGACGGCTTCGCCGCGGCTGCAGCGGCCGAGCAGGCAGTCGGCGGTCTCCTTGTAGCCGATGGCCTGCATCGCCGTGCTGTCCGGGGAAAGCCCGGCGTCCAGCAGGCGCTGCGTTTCCTCAAAAAGCCCGGCGCGCACCATCTCCTCCACCCGCGCGTCGATGCGCCGGTAGAGGTCGGCGCGGTCGGCATAGGTCAGCGCAACCCGCAGCGACGGCCAGCGGGGCGGCAGGGCACGGGTGCGCGCATCGTGGGCGGTGATGGTCTCCCCGGTGACGCGCCAGACCTCCATGGCCCGTACCAGGCGCTTTTTGTCCGCCGGGTGGAGCAGGGCGGCCCGCTCCGGGTCCACCGAGGCAAGCCGTTCCCGAAAGGCGGCGCCGCCGATGCGGTCATATTCCTCGCTCAGGGCGCGGCGCAGCGCGCCGTCGTCCCCGCGCCCGGCAAACTCGCGTCCGGAGAGCAGCGAGTCGATGTAAAGCCCCGTGCCGCCCACCAGGATCGGGAGCCTGCCCCGGGCGAACACGTCCTCCGCGGCGGCGGCTGCGGCCTCCACCCAGCGGGCGGCGGAGAACGCCTCGTCCGGCGCGGCGATGTCCAGCAGGTGGTGGGGTACGCCGCGCATCTCCTCCGCCGTGACCTTTGCCGTGCCGATGTCCATCCCGCGATAGACCTGCATGGAGTCGGCGGAGAGCACTTCTCCGCCCAAAGCCTGCGCCAGCGCGACGCCCAGGGCGGATTTCCCCGTGGCGGTGGGGCCTGTTATGACCAAAACGCGGTGCTCCATGGCCTGTCCTTTCTGCGAAAGCCGTCGATAAAAAATAGGGGTTTTCTTTTCCGGAATTATGTAGTATATTAAATAGACAGCGCAATAAATGATTAAAATCTACAAGATGGGAATGAGCACATGAAAATCAAAATCTGCGCCGACAGCACCTGCGACCTGTCGCCGGAGCTGGTCGAGAAGTATGACATCGGCATCATCCCCCTGTATATCGTCAAGGACGGAAACGCGTATGCTGACGGGCTGGAGATCTGCCCGCAGGACATCTATGACCACGTCACCTCCGGCGGGGGGATGTGCTCCACAGCGGCGGTGTCCGTCGCGGACTATGAGGCGTTTTTCACGGAACAGCTCAAGGGCAGCGACGCGCTGATCCATTTCCACATCTCCAGCGAGATGTCCGCCTGCTATCAGAATGCCTGCATCGCGGCGGAAACCCTGCCCAATGTGTACCCGGTGGATTCCCGCAACCTGTCCACCGGCATCGGCCAGCTGGTGCTCGCCGCGGCGGAGATGGCCGCGTCCGGCGCCATGAGCGCGGAGGAGATCTATAACGCGGTGCTGGAAATGCGGGAGAAGCTGGACGTCAGCTTCGTGCTGGACACGCTGGAATACCTGCGCAAGGGCGGGCGCTGCTCCACGCTGGCGGCCATGGGGGCCAACCTGCTGTCCCTCAAGCCCTGCATCGAGGTGAAGGACGGGAAGATGGGCGTCGGGAAAAAGTACCGCGGCACCCTGGGCAAATGCATCGTCCAGTACGTCCATGACCGCCTTGCCGGACGGGACGACATCGACCTGAAGCGCATCTTCATCACCGATTCCACCGGCTTTACCGCCGAGGAGCTGGACGCCATGGAAGCGGAGGTGCGCCGCTGCCAGCCCTTTGAGGAGGTCTTGCACACCCACGCGGGCTGCACGGTCTCCAACCACTGCGGCCCCCGCTGCGTGGGCATACTCTACTTCCATAAATAATCATAATTGCATCACGAGACCGCGCCTCCGGCGCGGTCTCATTTTTTATCATCATCTCACACGATGCGTTTGAACTGCCTGTCCAGCTCGGCTTTGGTCAGCTTCACGCTGACCGGGCGGCCGTGGGGGCAATAGCGCACCTCGCCGCTGATGACCTTTGCCGCCAGGGCCTCCAGCTCCGCCGGGTCGGAGCGGCTGCCGGCCTTGATGGCGGCCTTGCAGGCGATGGTGTGGCACAGCGTCTCCCGCCGGTCCTCCGGCCGGCCGGAGCGCAGCGCGTCGCACAACTCCTCCAGCAGGGCGATCTCGCTGCCCTGGGCGTCAGCGGGCACGGCGCGGACGATCACGCCGTCCTCGCCGAAGCGCTCGATCTCAAAGCCGGCCTCAGCGAGCAGGGCGCTGTTCTGCTCCAGCAGCTCCGTGTCCTCCGCGCCGGGGGACCAGGTCAGAGGCGCCAGAAGCGTCTGGCGCATCCGGGGGCCGAGCCCGGCCTGGAGCGCGTCGAACAAGATCCGCTCGTGGCAGGCGTGCTTGTCGATGAGCAGCAGCGTCTCCCCGGTCTCCACGAGGATGTAGGTATCCAGCGCCTCGCCGATGACGCGCCAGGGCGGCGTCTCCTCCGGCGTCTCCTCCGGCGGCGCCGGGGCAGGCGCGGCGGGCGCCGTTTCCACCGGGCGCGGCGCGGCGGGCACGCGGGGGATCTCCGGCCGGGGCACCAGGTGAGAGGCGCCGTAGGCCGCGCCGTCATCCCGCAGGATGAGGGGGGCGGCGGCCGGCCGGGGCGACAGGTCCAGACGGGTCTGCACGCCGGCCGGGGCGGGGGCCGCCTTGGGCGCGGGGGGCTGCTCCCGGAATTCCGATGCCGTCATCTGCCGGAAAAAGTCCTGCCTGGGGGCGGCGGCCACGCGCTGCGTGGACGCGGAAAGGCGGATCTCGGCGGTGTGGGGCCCGTCGCGCTCTTCCAGCGCGGCGCGCACGGTGGAATACACCGCGTCGAACACCTTTTTCTCCTCGGAAAAGCGCACCTCGCTCTTTGTGGGGTGGACGTTGACGTCCACCTTGCCGGGGTGCAGCGTCAGATACAGCACGCAGGCGGGGAAGCGCCCGGTGAGCAGGGTGTTTTTATAGGCCTGCTCCACCGCCGCCTGCAGCGTGGCGGAGCGGAAGGCCCGGCCGTTCAGGAAGAAAAACTGCATGGCGCGGTTGCCCCGGCCCGCGTGGGGCGCGGAGACAAAGCCGCGCACGCCCACGCCCTCGCCCTCGCCGGCGCACTCCAGCAGGTTCGCGGCGTTGTCCCGCCCCAGAAGGGCGTACACCGCGCTTTTGGCCTGCCCGTCGCCGGGGGTGAAGAAGACCTCCTCCCCCTCCCGGCGCATCCGCACCGACACCTCCGGGTGGCCCAGGGCGCAGCGCAGCGCGGCGTTGACGCAGGCCTGCCCTTCCGCCCGGTCGGATTTCATGAACTTCTGCCGGGCCGGGGTGTTGTAAAAGAGGTCGCGGACGCAGAGGCTGGTGCCCTCCGGGCAGCCGGCGGGGCCCATCTCGTCGATCTCCCCGGCGGTGAGCAGCACGCGCGTGCCGGTCTCCGCGCCGCGCTCGCGGGTGATCAGCTCCACATGGCTGACGGCGGAGATGGCGGCCAGCGCCTCGCCCCGGAAGCCCAGGGTGCCGATGCACTCCAGCCCCCGCTCGTCGCGCAGCTTGCTGGTGGCGTGGCGCAGAAAGGCGATGCCGGCGTCCTCCGGGCTCATGCCGCAGCCGTCGTCTGTGACGCGGATGGAGTGCATGCCGCCGGAGCGGATCTCCACCGTGATGTTCCGTGCCCCGGCGTCGATGGCGTTTTCCACCAGCTCCTTCACCACGCTGGCCGGACGCTCCACCACCTCGCCGGCGGCGATCAGATCCGCCACATGGGGGGAGAGAATGTTGATAACGGACATGGGCAACCTCCAGTAAAGATGCAAATGCTTTTCAATCTGTCTCTTAATATAATACATTCTCATTGAAAACGCCACAGAAAAATGCTACAATGCCTTTGAATGCGCATCAGGGGCGCAAACAGACTGAAATTGGGAAATATTAGAAATGGCATATCAGAGAACTGAAATCACACCGGAGCAGATCGCGGAGCAGGAGGCCGTCGCCGCGCGACTGCGGGAGCACTTCTGCGCCGGGGGCAAAACGCCCCTCGCGCTGGTGGACACCTACGGCTGCCAGCAGAACGAGAGCGACAGCGAGATGCTGCGCGGCTATCTGTCGGAGATGGGCTTCGGCTTTACGGAGGACGAGTTTGCCGCCGACGTGGTGGTCATCAACACCTGCGCCGTTCGGGAGCACGCGGAGATGCGGGTGCTGGGCAACGTGGGCGCGCTGAACCACAGCAAAAAGGCCCGCCCGGAGCAGATCATCTGCATCTGCGGCTGCATGGTGCAGCAGGCCCACATGGCGGAAAAGCTCAAGCACAGCTACCCCATCGTGAACCTGGTGTTCGGCCCGCACGAGCTCTGGCGCTTTCCGGCGCTTCTGGAGCAGACCATCCGCCGGAAAAAGCGCGTTTTCGCCGTGGAGGTGGCCGACGGCAGCATTGCCGAGGGCGCGCCGCGCACCCGGCAGGGCTGGCCCAAGGCCTGGCTTTCCGTCATGTACGGCTGCAACAACTTCTGCTCTTACTGCGTGGTGCCCTACGTCCGGGGGCGGGAGCGCTCCCGCCGGCCGGAGGAGATCGTGGCGGAGGCCCGGACGCTGGTGGAGCAGGGCTATAAGGACATCACGCTGCTGGGGCAGAACGTGAACAGCTACGGCAAGGACCTGGGCTGCGGCACGGATTTCGCGGGGCTTCTGCGCCTGGTGAACGACATTCCGGGCGATTTTCGCATCCGCTTCATGACCAGCCACCCCAAGGACGCCACGGAGGACCTGTTCCGCGCCATGGCGGAGTGCGAAAAGTGCGCCCACCATCTGCACCTGCCGGTGCAGGCCGGGAACGACCGGGTGCTGCGGGAGATGAACCGGGGCTATACCGCGGCGCAGTACCTGGAAAAAGCGGCGCTGGCCCGGCGGTACATGCCGGACCTGGTGCTGACCACGGACATCATCGTGGGCTTTCCCGGCGAGACGGACGCGGAGTTTGCCGACACGCTGCGCCTGGTGGAGCGCGTGGGCTATGACGCCATGTTCACCTTTATCTTCTCCCCCCGCGTGGGCACCCGGGCCGCGGCCATGCCGGACCCTATGTCCCGCGAGGACAAGCAGCGCAATTTTGACCGCCTGCTGGAGACGGCCAACGCCATCTCCGCGGAGAAGCAGGCCGCGTACATCGGCACGGTGCAGGAGGTGCTGGTCGACGGCGTCGGCCGCGAAGCCGGCATGCTGACCGGCCGGACGAAAAACGGCAGACTGGTGCACTTCCCCGGCGAGACCGGGCGCATCGGCGAGTTTGTCAGGGTAAAGATCACCGCCAGCAACACCTGGGCGCTGAGCGGCGAGACGGAATAAAGAAAGCGAGATTATTCACCATGGCGGAACTGACCCCCATGAAGCAGCAATACAACGCCATCAAGGCCCAATACGAGGACTGCCTGCTCTTTTTCCGGCTGGGCGACTTCTATGAGATGTTCGACGAGGACGCGCGCGTCGCCTCCCGCGAGCTGGACCTGGCGCTGACCACCCGGGACCGGGGCAAGCCCACGGAGGAGCAGACGCCCATGTGCGGCGTGCCCTTCCACAGCGCGGAGGCCTACATCGGGCGGCTGATCGCCAAGGGCTACAAGGTGGCCATCTGCGAGCAGATGGAGGACCCGGCGCTGTGCAAGGGCCTGGTGACGCGGGACGTCATCCGCATCATCACCCCCGGCACCGTCACCGAAAGCAGCATGCTGGAGGAAGGGCGCAGCAACTACATCGCCGCGCTGTGTCTGGAGCAGCACGGCGGCGCGGTCTGCTTTGCAGACGTGTCCACCGGGGAGTTCTGCGTCTCCGGCTACGGCGAGGACGCGGTGAACCACCTGCTCAGCGAGCTGGGCCGCTTTGCGCCCAGAGAGGCGGTCCTGAACGCCGCCGCGGCGCAGTGCGCCGAGCTGACGGACTTTCTCACCAAGCGCCTGGGCGTGATGCTGGAGCAGCGGCCGGACAGCTTCGGCTATGAAGCCGCCGCCGGGCGCGTCTGCGCCCAGTTCCGCGCCGAGAGCGTTTCGGCCCTCGGCCTGGAGGGGGAGCGCGCCGCCGTCAGCGCCGCCGGGGCGCTGCTGGACTACATTGAAGAGACACAGAAATTCGACCTGTCCCACATCAGCGCCCTGGAGGTCATGGGCACCAGCCGCTATATGGAGCTGGACTACACCACGCTGCGGAACCTGGAGCTGACGGAATCGCTGCGCAGCGGGGAGAAAAAGGGCAGCCTGCTGTGGGTGCTGGACCAGACAAAGACCCCCATGGGCGGGCGGATGCTGCGCACCTGGGTGGAGCGGCCGCTGCTGAACCCCGCGGCCATCCGCCGCCGGCTGACGGCGGTGCAGGAGCTTTACAGCGACAATGTGCTGCGCGGCGAGCTGCAGCACCGCCTGCGCGCCATCGGCGACATGCGCCGGCTGGTGGGCCGCTGCGTTTACGGCACGGCCAACGGCAAGGACGTGAAGGCCCTGGGGGACGACTGCGCCGTGCTGCCGGGGCTGTGTGCGCTTCTGCGCTCCGCCGGCAGCGCTTATCTCCGCGAGATCGCGGGGATGGACACGCTGACCGACATCGCGGACCTGGCGATGCGCGCCATCGCCGACGATCCGCCCTTCTCCGTCCGGGAATCGGACATCCTCCGCCCCGGCTTCAACGCCGAGGTGGACCGGCTGCGGGAGCTGAAGACCAACGGCAAGCAGACCGTGCTGGACCTGGAGGAGCGGGAGCGGCAGCGCACCGGCATCAAAAAGCTCAAGGTGGGCTATAACAAGGTCTTCGGCTATTACATCGACATCCCCAAATCCGCCGGGGAGGTGGAGGTGCCGCCGGAGTACATCCGCAAGCAGACCCTTGTGAGCAACGAGCGCTACTTTACCCCGGAGCTGAAGGAGCTGGAGGAAGCCCTGCTCTCCGCCGGGGAGCGGCTGAACACCCTGGAGTATACCCTGTTTTGCGAGGTGCGCGCGCAGGTGGCCGCCGAGGTGCTGCGCATCCAGGCCGCGGCGGACGCCGTGGCGGCGCTGGACTGCCTGTGCTCGCTGGCGGAGGTGGCCGTGCGCAACGGCTACTGCATGCCGGAGGTGGACCTGGGCCGGGAGATCCACATCATCGCCGGGCGCCACCCCGTGGTGGAGGTCACGCAGCGGGAGGCGCAGTTCGTCCCCAACGACACCTATCTCAACGACACCACGGACATCGTGGCCATCGTCACCGGCCCCAACATGGCCGGCAAGAGCACCTATATGCGGCAGACGGCCCTCATCACCCTCATGGCCCAGATGGGCTCCTTCGTCCCGGCGAAAAGCGCGGTCATCGGCGTGGTGGACCGGGTGTTCACCCGCATCGGCGCAAGCGACGATTTGGCGGCGGGCCAGTCCACCTTCATGGTGGAGATGAGCGAGATGGCCAACATTCTGCGCCACGCCACCGCCCGCTCGCTGCTGATTTTGGACGAGATCGGCCGCGGCACCAGCACCTATGACGGCATGGCCATCGCCCGCGCCGTGCTGGAGCACTGCGCCGACCGGCGGCGCCTGGGCGCCAAGACCATGTTCGCCACCCATTACCACGAGCTCAGCGCCCTGGAGGGCAGCCTGCCCGGCGTGGTGAACTATAACATCACCGCCAAAAAGCAGGGCGGGCGCCTCATCTTCCTGCGCCGCATCGTGCGCGGCGCGGCGGACGACAGCTACGGCATCGAGGTGGCGAAGCTGGCCGGCGTGCCGGAGGGCGTCATCACCCGTGCGAAGAACTATCTCAAGGAACTGGAAGCCGCCGGCGCGGCGCTGGACGTGGAGCACGCAGCCCCCAGCGAGCAGATCAGCCTTTCCGACGTGGGCACGGACACGGTGCGCCGCCGCCTGGAGGCGCTGGATCTGGACAGCATGACGCCGCTGGAGGCAATGACCGAGCTCTATGAGCTGAAAAAGAGTGTGCAATGACCATTCGGAAACTCCCGATCCCTTTTGAAGACCCCCTGCGCCGCAGCCAGCGGGTGCTGGGCTGGATCTATCTTTTGGTGCACGTTTTCGTGCTGCCGGAGCTTTTGGACCTGTATGACTACTTCAGCCCCGACAAGCTTTCGATCACGGCGACACAGCTGATCTATTACGGCGTTGGCCTCGTCTTCTGCCTGACCGTCATGTACAGCTTCCTGCGCGGCGGCTTTGACGTGCTGGCGGACCGGCTGCCGATGTGCCTGATGGCGATGGTGCTGGGCTTTCTGATCGACTATGCCCTCAGCGCCGCGATGAGCCTGGTGCTGGCGCTGCTGCCGGAGCTGGCGGAAAACCCCAACAACGAGGCGATCCTGGACACCAATGCGGTGGAGGGCGGCGTGCGCGCGGTGGTGATCTTCCTGGTCCCCATCGTGGAGGAGGTGCTGTTCCGGGGCGTGGTCTTCGGCACGCTGCGCCGCCGCAGCCGCCTTCTGGCCTATGCGGGCAGCGCGGTGCTGTTCGGCCTTTACCACATCTGGCGCTATGCCCTCATCGAGCCGGCGTATTTCCTCTACGCGCTGGAGTATGTCCCGGTCTCCGTGGCGCTGGCCTGGATCTATGAGCGCTGCGGCAGCATCTGGCCGGGCATCTTTTTCCACATGGGCATCAACGCCATGAGCTTTTATGTCCTCAATCTGATGCAGAATCTGTAAGACAGCCATCCCCCTTTTGCGGAAAGGAGCGGCGCAAGTGAGCGTTTTCAATATCATCACGCTTTTGGGCGGCCTGGCCATGTTCCTCTACGGCATGCGCCTGATGGGCGACAGCCTGAAGGAGAGCTCCTCCGGCACGCTGAAGGTGGCGATGGAGAAGCTGACCGGCGGGCCGGTGCGGGCCTTTTTCCTGGGCCTGGCCGTGACCGCGCTGATCCAGTCCTCCACGGCCACCATCGTCATCACCTCCGGCCTGGTGGCGGCGGGTATATTGTCGCTGCACCAGTCGCTGGGCGTCGTCGTCGGCGCCAACGTGGGCACCACGGTGACCGGCCAGATCATCCGTCTGCTGGACATCGACTCCTCCGCCGCCGTCTGGCTGCAGCTGTTCCGGCCCAGCACGCTGGCCCCCGTCGCCCTGGTGATCGGCATCGTGCTGATCATGTTCGTCAATTTCCGCAATTCCAAAAACATCGGCAGCATCGCCATGGGCTTTGGCATCCTGTTCAGCGGACTGCTCAACATGAGCGGCGCCGTGGACACCCTGGCCGAAAGCGGCGCGATCAACACGCTGCTCCTCGGCCTTGGCGACAGCCCCGTCGTCGGTTATCTCTCCGGCGCGGCGGTGGCCTTCGTGCTGCAGAGCTCCTCCGCCACCATAGGCATTCTGCAGGCCTTCTCCATGTCCGGGCTGCTGACCTTCAAGGGCATTTACGCCGTCATCGTCGGCGTCTACCTGGGCGACTGCGTCACCACCGCCATCGTCTGCTCCATCGGCGCGAAGGCCGAGGCGCGGCGCGTCGGCGTCATGAACATCCTTTATAACCTCGGCAAGTCCCTGCTGGTCCTCGTCGCCGTGACCGTGCTGCATCAGGCGGGGCTGCTGGACTCGCTCTGGGACAGCACCGTCCACTCCGGCACCATCGCCAACACCAACACGGTGTTCAACCTGGGCTGCGCCGTGCTGCTGTTCCCCATGCTGCCGGTCTTTGAAAAGCTGGCGAACCGGCTGGTGCGCCCTGCGCCCGGGGCCGCGGGGCCCTACGAGGACAAGCTGCTGGCTCTGAGCCCGAGCTTTTTCAGCACGCCGGCCATCGCGCTGAACAGCTGCTATGACGCGCTGCACAGCATGCTCACCGCCGCTGTGGAGAACCTGGAGTCGGCCTACCGGCAGCTCGGCGCCTTTGACGAGAAATCGGCGGCGGAGATCACCGCCCGGGAGGACGCCATCGACGCGCTGGCCGACGGCGTGGGCAACTATCTGGTGCAGCTTTCGCCCCACATCAAGATGGAAAACCAGGTGCGCATCCTGGACCAGTATTATAAGGACGTGGTGGAGTTTGAGCGCCTGGGCGACCATGCCATGAACATCGCCGAGATCGCCGAGCAGATGCACGGG
>SVKR01000186.1 GCA_015068365.1 Oscillospiraceae bacterium | reverse complement strand
TTTCCTCGATGAAGCGGCCGTCGCGCTGGAAATGAGAATCCGCGACAACGATGCGATAATAGGGGTTCTTCTTGGCGCCCATTCTGCGCAGTCTGATCTTGACCATGTATTTCACCTCCAATTACAAGTTTACATAATATATACAGGCACGGGTGTGCCGGTATTGCGCTGTTCAGAAGCCGAAGCCGGAGGGCATCCCGGGAAAGCCGCCCATGCGCTGCATGCGCTTTTTCTTCTTCCCGCTCATGGCGTTGACCTGCTTCATCATCTTCTGCATGGCGTCAAACTGCCGCAGGAGCTTGTTGACGTCGATGACGGTGGTGCCGGACCCGGCGGCGATGCGCTTGCGCCGGCTGGAGCCGATGACGCCGGGATTTTCCCGCTCATAGGGGGTCATGGACTGGATGATGGCCTCGGTGCGGGCCATGGCCTTTTCGTCGATGTTGGCGCCGGACAGGGCCTTGGCGTCCATGCCGGGCATCATTGCCAGGATGTCCTGCATGCTGCCCATGCTCTTCAGCTGCACCAGCTGGTCGTAGAAGTCCGACAGGGTGAACTTGTTGGCGCGCAGGCGCTCCTCTAATTCCTTGGCCTTTTTCTCGTCAAAGTTGGCCTCGGCCTTTTCAATGAGGGTCAGCACATCGCCCATGCCGAGGATACGGCCGGCCATGCGGTCGGGATGGAAGACCTCGATCTGGTCCAGCTTCTCCCCCACGCCGACGAATTTGATGGGCTTGCCGGTGACGGCCTTGACGCTGAGGGCCGCGCCGCCGCGGGCGTCGCCGTCCAGCTTGGTTAACATAATTCCGTCAATGCCAAGAGCCTCGTCGAAGGCGGAGGCGGCGTTGACCGCGTCCTGGCCGGTCATGGCGTCCACCACCAGCATGATCTCCGCCGGCTCGGTGGCGGCCTTGATGTTCTTCAGCTCGTCCATCAAAGGCTCGTCGATGTGCAGCCGTCCGGCGGTGTCCAGAAACACAAGGTCGTTGCCGTACTTTTTCGCGTGGGCCACACCGGCTTTGGCGATGTCGACGGGGTTGCCCTGGCCCATCTGGAACACGGGGATGTCCAACTGCTTGCCCACGGTCTCCAACTGTTTGATCGCGGCGGGACGGTAAACGTCGCAGGCGACAAGCAGCGGGCGCTTGCCCTGCTTGCGCATATAGGCGGCCAGCTTGGCGCCGTTGGTGGTTTTGCCCGCGCCCTGCAGGCCCACCAGCATCACCACGCTGGGGCTTTTGGAGCTAATGTTCAGCTTGGTGCTCTCGCTGCCCATGAGGTCGATGAACTCGTCATTGACGATCTTGATGACCATCTGGGCAGGAGAAAGGCTCTCCAGCACCTCCGCGCCGATGGCGCGGTCGGTGACGCGCTTGACAAAGTCCTTGACCACCTTATAGCTGACGTCCGCCTCCAGAAGCGCCAGGCGCACCTCGCGCATGGCCTCTTTCACGTCGGATTCGCTCAGCCGGCCCTTGCCGCGCAGCTTTTTGAAGGCCGCGGAGAGCTTTTCGGACAGGGATTCAAATGCCATTGCCACGGTCTCCTTTCAGTCGGTCAGTTCCTCAAGGCGGCGGACAAGCTCCCGCTTCGCAGCGCTGTCGGGCAGCGTCTCCGCCAGCGAGACCAGCTCCGCCACGGCGGCGCGGCGCTGCATGGCCCGGGCCACCAGGCCGGTTTTCGCCTCGATGTCCCGCAGCGTCTGCTCCGCCCGGCGGATGATGTCCCACACCGCCTGGCGGCTGGTGCCGTACATCTCCGCGATCTCGAAGAGGGACAGATCGCTCATATAGTGGAGGTCATAATACTCCTTCTGCTTATCCGTCAGCAGATCGCCGTAATAATCGAAGAGCATGGTGCGCAGAAAGGGCTCGTCCACGATGCCTACCTCCCCTCGGGAACTGTGACATTATAGCGCAGCGGCGGGGTGCTGTCAAGTAGTTTTCTTTTACACCGCAGAATCGGAATATTTTTGCCGCGGCGGGAGAAACTGACAGGCAGAAACGGAAACCGAGGATTGGAGCGAAACGCCATGGAATACGACAAGCGCGGACTGAATGTAGACGCGGCACATCTGGAGGCCTATGCGGAGAATTACGCCCGCTCGCTGCGGGTGGAGGGCGCCAGCAGCGGGCGGGCCGCCGCGGCGGCATTGAAAGCGCGTCTGCGCAGCCTGGACGCGCTGACGGACGCGCTGGAGCTGAAGTGGGGCGGCATTCCCTCCATGCCGGGCGCAGTGCGCTGGCTGCTGGAAAACCGCTACCTGGTCCGCCGGGAGGGCATGGCTGCCGTGCGGGAGCTGGGCGCGGCGGAGCATCTGCGCTACGCCGCCGGGGGAACGCTGCCGGAAAAGCTGGCGGAGTGCCTGCTGGCATCCGGCCGCGGCGCGCTGGACGATGCGCGCATCGAGGGCTTTTTGCGGGGCTTCCAGCGCGCGCTGGTGCTGGAGCGCGAGGAGCTGAGCGTGCTGGTCAGCGCGCTGAAGGGTGCCGCGGCGGGCGCGCTGGAGGCGCTGGCCCGGGCCATTGCCGAGGGCGAGAGTGCCGAGGACGAGGAGGCCGGGCGGCTCATCACCGCCCTGCGGGAGCTGGGCAGCCGGGACTTCAGCCGCCTCATTGAGCGCTCCGACGCCGTGGAGCAGACGCTTTTGGCGGACCCGGCCGGGGTCTATCCCCGGATGGCGGAGGCCTCGCGGGCCTATTACCGGCTGTGCCTCTCCCGGCTGGCCAGGCGGCGTGGCGTTGCGGAGCACGCGGCGGCGCGGCGGATTTTGACCCTGGCGCAAAGCGGGCGGGGCGCGCAGAAGCACGTGGGCTGGTGGCTGCTGCGCGCGCCGCTGGGGAGCGCGCAGCCGGAGCGCAGCGGCGGGCTGTACATCGCCGCGAACGCGCTTTTCACCTTGTTCCTCTCCCTGCTGGCCGGCTTTGCAACGGACAGTCCGGCAGCCTTTTTCCTGCTGCTGGTGCCGGTATCGGAGCTGGTGAAGCAGGCCATTGATTTTCTCCTGCTGCATCTGACCGCGCCGGTGCATGTACCCCGCCTGGCGCTGGACGGCGGCATACCGCCGGAGGGGCGCACGCTCTGTGCCGTCCCCACGCTGTTCTCCACCCCCGACGCTGCGGAGGCGGCGGTGCGCGCGCTGGAATCGGCCCGGCTGCTGAACCGGGACGCCGGCGAGAATCTGCTGTTCGCGCTGCTGGCGGACCTGCCGGACAGCCGCCGGGAGGAAGCGACGGAGGCGGAATCGGCCAGAGAGGCCGCGATCGCCGCGATCGATGCGCTGAACCGCCGCCGGGGCGGCGGCTTTCTTCTGCTGACCCGGCCGCGGGTGCGCACTGCGGAGGGGCGCTGGCAGGGCTGGGAGCGCAAGCGCGGCGCGATACTGGAGACGATGCACCTTTTGCGCGGACGCTCCAGCGCCGTCACCGTGGCCGCCGGGGACGCCGGGGCACTGGAGGGCGTCCGCTATCTGCTGGTACTGGACAGCGATACGGCCATGACTCCCGGCGCGGCGAAGGAGATGGTGGGCGCGATGCTCCACCCGCTCAACCGGCCGGAGATCGACGAGAAGAAGGGCGTGGTGCGCGCCGGGCACGGCATTCTCTCCCCCCGCGTGGGGAC
The DNA here is from genome assembly GCA_015068365.1 of Oscillospiraceae bacterium. GTDB lineage: Bacteria > Bacillota > Clostridia > Oscillospirales > Oscillospiraceae > SVKR01. The sequence goes on along the minus strand of SVKR01000186.1, from coordinate 6,862 downwards.
GACGCTCAGCGCGGCGCACCGCAGCGATTTTTCGCGCATTTTCGCCGGGCTGGGCGGCACGGACCCCTATGGTGGGCTGTGCAGCGAGCTTTATATGGACCGGTTCGGCCGCAGCGGCTTTTCCGGCAAGGGGATCCTGGACATCGACGCCTATCTGCAATGTATGGGCCAGCGTGTGCCGGACAATCAGATGCTCTCCCACGACGCGGTGGAGGGGGCATTTTTGCGCAGCGGCTTTATGGGGGATGTGGAGCTCTCCGACGGCTTTCCCGGCGGGGTGCTCCCCTACTACCGCCGGCTGGAGCGCTGGACTCGGGGCGACTGGCAGAACCTGCCCTGGCTCGCCCGCCGGGGCAGCGCCCTTCCGCAGCTGGAGCGCTGGCGGCTTTTTGATTCTCTGCGCCGGTCTCTGGTGCCGGTGGGCACGCTTGCGGCCATCGTCCTTGGCTTTTTCCGCCCGGTGCCGGGGCTGACGCTGGCGGCAGCGGCGGCGCTGCTGTGCGCGCTGGGCGAGCTGCTTCTGACTGTGGCGGAGACGCTTTTGCAGCGCGACGGCGAGCGCACCGTGCGCTATCGCAGCGTGCTGTTCGTCGGCATCGGCGGCGGATTGGTGCGCACGCTGCTGCGCTTGCTGCTGCTGCCGGCGGAGGCGTGGGTCTGCCTGTCCGCGGCTGCGCGGGCGCTGTGGCGCATGGGGGTGAGCCACCGGAACATGCTGCAATGGCAGACCGCCGGAGACAGCGAAAAGCGGGGCGGCACGCTTTTGCAGTGCTGCCGCGCGCTGTGGTTCCCGGTGCTGCTGGGGCTGCTTCTGGCGGCGCTGGCCCCGGGAGTGATCGCCAAGGCCGGAGGGATCCTGTGGATCCTGACGCCGCTGTGCGCCGCGCTTCTGAGCCTGCCGACGGAGCCCCCGGCCGATCTGAAGCCGGCCGACCGGGACTATCTGCTGCGCTGTGCCAGGGACACGTGGCAATATTATGTAAACAACATCGGGCCGGAGGATCACTTCTTCCCGCCGGACAATGTGCAGGTGCAGCCCCCCGCCGGGGCGGCGCACCGCCTCTCCCCCACCAACGCGGGGCTGACGCTGCTGGCGATCCTGAGCGCCATGGATCTGGGCTTTGAGCCGCCGGAGGCGGGTCTGGCGCGCATCGGCGCGGCGCTGGATGCGCTGGAGCGCGCGCCGCGGTGGCGCGGACATTTTTATAATTGGTACGACAGCCGCAGTCTCACCCCGCTCACGCCGCGCTATGTCTCCACGGTGGACAGCGGGAACCTGTGCGCCTGCCTCATCGCACTGCGCGCCGGGCTGGCGGAATACGGCGCGCAGGAGCTGGCCGTCCGGGCCGGGGCGCTGGCTGACGCCATGGAGTTTGGCGCGCTTTTCGACAATGAGCGAAAGCTCTTCTATATCGGCCTGGACATCGACAGCGGCGAAACGCCAGATTCCTGGTACGACCTGATGAGCAGCGAAGCGCGGCTGACCGCCTATCTGACCGTCGCCCGCGGAGACGTGCCCCGGACGCACTGGCGGCGGCTGAGCCGGGCGCTGCTGCAATACGGCCCGTTTCGCGGCATGGCGAGCTGGACGGGCACCATGTTCGAGTATCTGATGCCGGAACTGCTTCTGCCGCCGCAAAAGCACAGCCTGCTGTGGGAGACCGCCCGCTTCTGCCTCTATGTACAGCAGCGCCGGGTGCGGGGCACGGGCCTGCCCTGGGGCATCTCGGAGAGCGCCTATCGGGCGCTGGATCCCGGCATGACCTACCGCTACAAGGCCCACGGCTGCGCCCATCTGGCGCTGAAGCGCGGCATGGACGAGGAGCTGGTGCTCTCCCCTTACAGCAGCTTTCTCGCCCTGGCGGTGCGCCCGAAATCCGCCATCGCCAACCTGCGCCGGCTGGAGGCGCTGGGGATGCGGGGCAAATGGGGCTTTTGGGAGGCGCTGGAGTGCACGGCAGAGCGTCTGCCGGACGGGAAGCCGAAGGCAGTGCGGGCCGTATTCACCCACCACGCGGGCATGAGCCTGGTGGCGGCGGACAACCTGCTGCACAGCGGCAGGATGCAGCGGCGCTTCATGGCGGACAGCGCCATGGGCGCTTACCGCTGCCTGCTGCAGGAGCGCGTGCCCGTGGGCGGCACAGTGCTGAAAAGCACGGGTGCGCTTTGCCGCCGCGCGCCCAAGCCCGCCGCGCCGCCCTGCTGGGAACGCAGCGGCGAGGACGTGGACTTTCTCCACAGCGCCTGCTGCCCTTTAAGCGGGGAGACCTATTCCCTGCTCTGCGCCGAGACCGGGCTAGTCCGGCCCCGCTGGGGCGCCGTGTCGCCCTATGTCGCGCCCCGCTCGCCTCTGGATCGGGACAAGGGCGTGACGCTGTTTTTAAGCTATGATGGGCGCTCGCTTCCGTTGCTGCCGGACGCTGACCGGAGCATCAGCGCGCGATACCGCTGGCAGTTTTCCACCGACTGCGCGCGCTTTTTTGTTCAAAGCGGCCCGGTGGAGGGTGAGGTGTGCGTCAGCCTGCCGGAGGATGACCCGGGCGAGCGCCGCTGCGTGCGCATCACCAACCGGGGCGAGCGCCCGGTCAGCGGCGATCTTGTGCTGCGGCTGCGTCCGCTTCTGGCGCGGATGGCGGACTGGGAGAGCCACCCGGCCTTCTGGGGGCTGGGGCTGTCCGCACGGATGGAGAACGGCTGCCTGCTGCTGCGGAGAGTAAAGCGCGGCGCGCTGCAGGAGCTTTGGATGTGCCTGGCCTCCGACCGGCCCTGCCGCTTTGACCTGGCCCCGGGGGCCGATTCTGGGCGCGTCGGCGCGCCGATTTTCGCCGATGCGCGCGAATACTTCCTCACCGAACCGCTGGTCAGCGCCGTCGTGTCCGTCGCGCCGGAGCCGGGCGAAACGATAGAGACATCCTTTGCGCTGGGCCTTGCCTGCTCCGCCGCCGACGCGCTGGCGGCAGCGGAACGGATCTTGTCGCAGCCGGGGCGGGCCGACCTGCCCCGCAGCGCCGCAAAGGTGCTTGGGCTGGACACGCACGCGGTGGACGCAGCCTTTGCGCTTTTGCCGGCGCTGTGCTTTCCCACGGCAACGCGGGGCAGCGCAGCGCAGGAGACGCTGTGGCCCTTCGGCATCTCCGGCGATCTGCCCATTGCCTGCGCAGACTATGAAAACGAAGCCTTTCTTCCTCGGGCCAGGCAGCTGATGGACGCCCACCTGTTTCTCGGCGGCTGCGGCTGCGACTTTGATCTGGTTTTTCTCAGCCGGGACGGCGGCAGCTATCACAAGCCGCTGCGCACCGCCCTGAGCGACGCGCTGTGGCGCGCCGGGGGCGAGGCCTTGCGGGACGCCAGAGGCGGCGTGCACATCGTGGAGGATACGCCCGACGCCGCCGCGATCCGGGATTGCGCCGACCTTCTGCTGCCGCTCGACGGGCCGTACACGCCGCCGATGCGGCAGAGCGCCTGGCGCAGCGCGCTGCCCACCCGCGCCCGGCGTTTTCCGGCGCAGAACGGCGCAGATTTCGCCTGGCGAAACGACGGATCGTTTCAGTTTTATGTCAACCATTCGCTGCCCCTGCGGGCCTGGCAGAACGTGCTGAGCAACGGGCGCTTCGGCTATCTCGCCACGGACTGCGGCACCGGCCATCTCTGGCTGGGCAACGCCCGGGAGCGGCAGCTGACGCCCTGGCGGGGCCTGGCGGGCGAGACCGCCGGGCCGGAGCGGCTGGAGCTGGAGGTGGAGGGGGAGCTGCGCTCCCTGTTCGCCGCGCCGGAGGACGACGCCTGCCGGGTGCGCTATGCGCCCGGGGTCGCCGTGTGGGAAAAGCGTCTGCGCTCCGTCACGGCGCGTACCACGGCCTTTGTGCCGCCGGATGCGGACTGCCGCGTGCTGCTGATCGAGCTGGACGGCGCCGGCTTCGACGCCGCGATCCATTGGAGCATGGAGCTTTTGCTGGCCCCGCGCCCGTCGGATGCGCGCTTTGTGCGCACGGTCTCCGGTCTGGGCGGATTGCTCGCACAGAATGTCCGGGGCGGCGATGTGCCCTTTCTCGCCTTCGCCTTTCCGGCCCCGGAGGGCTTCACCTGCCGGAGGGCATCGGCGCTGGCCATGGACTATGACGGCGATACCTCCACCGGCGGAGAGCCCGTGTTCGCCTTTCATCTGCGGCCCGGTCGGCAGGCGGTGCTGGTGTGCGGCTGCGACGCGCCGGAAAAGCTGCGGGCACTGACCGAGCCGGAGGCGGCCCGGCGGGCCCTTGCAGCGACGCTGTCACGCTGGGCAGCGCTGACCGGGCGTCTGCAGCTCGATTCCCCTTCGGCGGCATTGAATAATTATGTAAACCAATGGGCGGCATACCAGCTGATCGCATGCCGGCTGATGGGGCGCAGCAGCATCTATCAATGCGGCGGGGCCTACGGCTTTCGGGATCAGCTGCAGGACGCGGTGAACCTCATCGCACTGGACGCCGACGCGGCCAGGGAGCAGATTTTGCGCTGCTGCCTGCGTCAGTACGCCGAAGGGGACGTGCAGCACTGGTGGCATGAAGACGGCGACGCGCAGCGCGGACTGCGCACACGGTGCAGCGACGATCTTTTGTGGCTGCCCTGGGCCGTTTGCGAGTATGTGGAGAAAACCGGGGACGCGGCGCTGGGCGGCGAGCTTCTGCCCTATCTGATCTCTCCTCCGCTTAGCGAAGATGAGCGGGACCGCTATGAAGCCCCGGCGCACGGCGACCGGCCGGAGAACGTGCTGCGCCACTGCCGAAGGGCGCTGGCGCTGGCGATGGACCGGGGCCGGGGCGGCCACGGATTGCTGCGCATGGGCGCCGGGGACTGGAACGACGGCTTTGACGCCGTGGGCGGTGAGAGCGTCTGGCTCACCTGGTTTTTCCTCCACGTGGCGGAGCGCTTCAACGCCCTGTGCGCGGCGCACGCCCCGGCGCTGGCGGTGCCGGAGGCCTTTCTCAAAGCGCTCTATTCCGCCGCGGACGCCGCCTGGGACGGCGACCGCTATCTGCGCGGGTACTATGCCGACGGACAGCCCCTCGGCGGACGTGGCTGTGACGAGTGCGCCATCGATTCCATCGCCCAGAGCTGGGCGGCCTTCTGCCCCGGCGCCGACCCGGCGAAGGTGGACGCGGCGCTTTCCAGCGCGTTACGGCTGCTTTTTGACCGGAAAGCGCGCATCGTCAAGCTCTTTGACCCGCCCTTTGACGGCCGATCGGACCCGGGCTATATCACCTCCTACGGCCCCGGCTTCCGGGAAAACGGCGGGCAATACACCCACGCCGCCGTGTGGCTGGCCCAGGCGCTGCTGCGCCGGGACCGCCGGGAGGAGGCCTGGGAAGTACTCTCCGCCCTGCTGCCCGGCGAGCGGGATCCGGCAGAATACCTCTGCGAGCCCTATGTGCTCGCCGCCGACGTCTATACTGCCCACGGCCACGTGGGCGAGGGCGGCTGGAGCTGGTACACCGGCGCGGCGGGCTGGTTTTTGCGGGTGGTCACCGAGGAGGTGCTGGGTCTGCGCCTTCGCGGCGGGCAGGTTCAGCTCTCGCCCCGGCTGCCCGGGGCGCTGCGGGAAAGCACCGTTCACTATCGAGGGAAGGAATATCGCCCGGAATAAGCCGCTGCGGCCTCTTTGCAGGATATAAAAAATCAGGGCGGCAAGTCTTGTGCCGCCCTGAATCATAATAGCATTCAGCCATGGGAAAAGCAAGTCCCGGTCTTCCGGATTCTTCCTTTCATTTGATATGGCAACGCGTGCGGGTTTTGCTTGCTTCACGCGGCGATTTATGCTATTATATAGTGTAATTTTGTATTCATTGTGAGGCCGCCATGCTGGAAGACACATTGCAGCGGGGGCTGGAGGCCATGGGCCTGCCCTGCACAGACGAGGCGCTGCGGCGCTTTCGCATCTATTATGACCTGCTGGAGGAGCGAAACCGCGTCATGAACCTCACCGCCATCCAGGGGGAGGACGAAACCGCGATAAAGCACTTTCTGGACAGCGCCGCCGTGCTGCAGCGCTTTTCGCTTGGCAGCGCGCAGGTCATTGACGTCGGCTCCGGCGCGGGCTTCCCCGGCCTGCCGCTGAAGATCCTGGCGCCGGAGATGCGCCTTACCCTGCTGGACGCCCAGCAAAAGCGGGTGGACTTCCTCGCCGAGGTCTGCGCCGCGCTGGGCTTTGCGGACGTGCAGTGTCTCCACGCCCGCGCCGAGGAAAGCGGCACGCTGCGCGAGCGCTTTGACTTCGCCACGGCGCGGGCCGTGGCGCGGCTGAACCTTTTAAGCGAGCTGTGCCTCCCCTTCGTAAAGGTCGGCGGCGCGTTTCTGGCCCTGAAGGGCCCCGGCGCATCGGAGGAGCTGGCTGAGGCAAGCGGCGCGCTGCGCAAGCTGGGCGGCAAGGAAGAGACGGTCTGCGAGTACGCCCTGCCCGGCGAGGAGACGCACCACAACATCGTGGTGCTGCGCAAAACCGCCCCCACGCCGAAGCAGTACCCCCGGCGCTATGCACAGATGAAAAAATCCCCCCTGACATAAAGGAGTTCCATCCATGACAAATCTGCCTGAAACCTTCGGCAGCATGGTCTTCAACGAAAAGGCCATGCGCCGCTACTTAGACCCGGCGGTCTACGATGCGCTGAAGCGCACGGTCGACACCGGCGCATCCATGAGCATCGAGACGGCCAACGCCGTGGCCGACGCGATGAAGACCTGGGCCATCGAGCTGGGCGCCACGCATTATGCCCACTGGTTCCAGCCGCATACCGGCTATACCGCCGAGAAGCATGAGAGCTTTCTCATGCCCGACGGCAGCGGCGGCGTGGTGATGGAGTTCTCCGGCAAGGAGCTCATCAAGGGC
>SVKR01000185.1 GCA_015068365.1 Oscillospiraceae bacterium | reverse complement strand
CCGTTTTCCACGATGGAAATGGCCTCGCGCCAGAGGGCGTGCTGCATGCGGTTGGCGATGAAGCCGGGGACGTCCTTCTTGCAGAGGACGGGCTTCTTGCCGGCGCGGGTCAGGACGTCCATAACGGTCTCGGCGGTCTCGTCACTGGTGGCGTCGGACTTGACGACCTCCACCAGCGGGATCAGATGGCCGGGATTCCAGAAATGGGTGCCGACGAAGCGGCTGCGATACTTCAATTCGCGGCTGATCTCCGAGGGGCTCATGACCGAGGTATTGGTGCAGAAGATGGTGTCCGGACGGCAGCGGGCCTCCAGCTTGGCAAAGGTCTCCCGCTTGATCTGCATGTCCTCAAACACGGCCTCGATCACGAGGTCCGCCTTTTTGATCAGCTCGCTGTCGATGTCCGTGGTGAAGTCGATGCGCTGCAGGCGCTGCTCCAGTTCCTCGGCGGTGAGGACGCCCTTCTCGATGAGCTGGGCGCAGTTCTTGCGGATGCCGCCGGGCACGTCCGTGGGATAGAGGTCATAGACCGAGATCTGATAGTCCGGGTTGGCGGTGAACACAAAGGCGATGTTCTTGCCCATCATGCCGCCGCCGGCGATCAGAATGTTTTTGATGTTCATGGCGCGGATGCCTCCCCTTCCGGTCTGCGCGATCAGACGACCAGATAGCCGCCGGAGCAGTCGCAGTTGGCGCCGGTGATGAAGGCGGAAGCGTCAGAGCTCAGGAACAGAGCATAGCCCACGAAATCGGCGGGCTCGCCGAGGCGGCCGATGGGCTCGCGGTTGAGGAAGTTTTTGTACACGGCGCTCTCCGGGTCGAACATCCACTCGGTCAGATCGCTGCGGAACACCGTCGGGCAGATGGAGTTGACGTTGATGCCGTACTTGGCGGTCAGGTCGCAGGCCAGGCAGTTGACCATCAGGTCCGCGCCGCCCTTGCTGGTGCAGTAGCCGGTGTAGCCCGCCATGCCGCGCTTGGAGCGCTGGGAGGTGACCACGACCATCTTGCCGCCCTTCCCCTGCTCCACCATCTGGTGGGCAACGTACTTGACGACGATGTAGACGCTCTTGCAGTCGGCGTCCATGATGTACTGCCAGTCGGCGACGGACTGGTCAAGGATGTTCTGGGGCTTGTTGTAGCCGTGGGCGACGGCAAGGATGTTGATCTCGCCATACTTTGCCACGCAGGCCTTGATGAGCGCCTGCACGTCCTCTTCCTTGGCCGGGTCGCCCACGAAGTAGGCGCAGTCGATGCCCTCGGCCTTGAATTCGTCCTCCAGGGCCTTCAGCTTGCCCTCATTGCGGCCGGTCATGAACACCTTGCAGCCGGCATAGCCGTAAGCCTTGGCCAGCACGCAGCCCAGCGCGCCGGTGGCGCCGGTGACGAGGGCGACCTTGCCCTCCACAGAGAACATGTTCTGAACAAAACTTTTTTCTACGGGTACCATAGCGCGTTCCTCCTTTGATTAAGCGTCCGGATAGTTGATGATGACCAGCATCTTGGCGGGCTTGTCGCTCTCGTTTTTCAGGCCGCGGCCCTCATTGGGCGGAAAGCTGATGGACTCCATCGGGCCCATCACATACTTGTTGCCGTCCTTGTCGGTGACGGTCATCTCGCCTTCGAGGATGAAATACACCTTCTCCAGCGGGTTGTCGTCATAGGCCCAGTCGGCGCCGCCGCCCGGCTCGAACTCGGAAATGCCGATCCAGAATTTCTTCGCGCCGGTCTCATCCTTGCCGTGGTAACGCTTGCAGGTCACGCCGAAGTGGCCTGCGGGGAAATAGGGTTCCAGGTCCTTGTAGCTGCGCTTGATCATGTTGCATTCCTTCCTTCCTTAAATATAGTGTTCCTTCCTGTATTGCCTGGGTTATTACTTTTCAAACTCCTCGTGGAACTCCGCATAGACCTCCGGCAGGATGGAGGCCAGGTGGGTGAACTCCTTGATGTTGTGCATCAACAGGTTCTTCACGCCGTCCAGCGGGATGCGGCAGCCGTCCGGCAGGAACTTGACCGGCTTGCCGTCGATGACGTGGTAGCCCAGCCAGAAGCGGCTGCGCAGCTCGCAGCCCCCCTCCACCGGGCGGAGGAAGTGGACCATGATGGTCGGGCTCTTCTCATTGCCGGCGCAGACGATGGTGCCCTTGAAGGTTTTCAGCTTCTCCGGGTCAAAGCCGATGTCGGCGGGGTTGCGGAAGTTGATGAAGATGCGCTGGGGGCCGCCGCCCACGTCCTCATACACGTCGTGGGTGGTGTCCCAGTAGCGCTCTTTCAGGCTGAGGGATTTGTCCATGGCCTTCTCCGGGTTCATGGTCTGGACGCTGTAGTGCTGGTGGTGGTTCCAGATCTTATAGCGCATGGCGGCGCAGCCGTGCCAGGCGAACCAGAAGTCGAACATCTCCGGGGTGACGCCGGGCATGAAGGTCTTGTTGCACAGCACCGCGGTGCCGTTGGGCAGGTTGCAGTAGCCCAGCTCCAGGTCCAGATAGCCGTCGTCGAACAGGCGGTTCATCTCCTCCGGGCCGAGGGCGCTGGCCGGGTCGGCCGGGATCTGCACCGCGGCGTAGGTGGCGGGGTCTGCCTCCACCATGTCGCGGACAAAGTACTTGTAAAGCGGGCCGGCCTTCTCCTCCTCCGTGACGGGCACGGTGGGGATCACCTCCGGCGCGGGCTTGACGGGCCAGCACTCCACGGGCACGCGCACCGTGGTGAACTCCATCTCGCCATCCACATTCTGCACGTCGATCCACTTCAGCCAGTTGGCGTCGTCCCGCTCGGGATAGTCCTCCCGCAGGAACCAGCCGCGGGACTCCTTGCGCATCTCCGCGGCGCGGTAATGCAGCTCCGCGGACAGCACCATGGCGTCGGCCTCGTGGCAGTTCAGAAGCTCATGGATGTCGCGGGCCTTCATGGTCCCGGCCAGCTTCTTCGCCTTCATGACGATGGCCAGGGCGGTCTCCATCCGGTCAGCGCGCATGATAACGGAGAAATCCGACGGGCACATGGCCTGCTGCACCAGGTCGATCACGTCCTCGGCCGTGCAGCCCTCGCTGCGCTCCAGCGGGGCGAACAGCTCCTTCGTGCGCTGGGCAACCTGCGCCTCGTCGATCTTCGGGGGCAGCTTCGGCCCGCGGACGGGGGCGTGGAAATCATTGTCGATGGTCTCGCCGCAGACGACGGCGGCGAACACGGCGTTGAGGATGCCGCTGCCGCGGTTGCGGCCCGGAGGCGCCGGAACGGCGCCGGCGGCGGCGGAGCCGGAATAGCTGCAGTCGCCGATGGCGTAAAGGCCCTTGAGCGTGGTGCGCATGTAGAGGTCGGTGCGGATCGGGGACTGCTCGCCCACCAGCATGGGGCAGACCTCCAACTTCGGGTCGGTGCCGTCCACCTCGGCGGCGCGGGAATCGTTGAGCTCGCGGAACTTTTTGCCGTAGGGGCGGCCCCAGAGCCGCTCATCCACGGCGCCGCGCGGCCGCTCGCCGAATTCCAGATGCACCGGGCCGGTGCCGGCGCACATCTGCTTGTACCACTCCTGGATGGCGTTGCTGTTGATGTCCGTCTCCCGGTGGTCGCGGAAATGGGGCGTGATGAACTCGCCCTTTTCGTTATACATGACGTTCTCGCCGAACACCACTTCGTTGTGGCTCTTCACGCGCATGAGCTGGGCGAAGTTGCCGAACTCGACGTTGCGCAGCTTAGCGCCGGCGCGGAAGGCGGCAGCGGTGCCGTCGCCGCGGCCGCTGCTCCACATGGAGGCGAAGCGGTAGTTCTGGCTGCCGGTGGCCAGCACCACATAGGGCGCTGCGATGACATAGGTCGTGCCGTCCAGAAGCGAATAGGCCAGTGCGCCGGAGACCTTGCCCTCATCGGTCAGAAGGTCGGCCAGCACGGTCTTGTCCATGAAGCGCACGCCCTGCTTCTCCGCGTAGCGGCGGATGCGCAGGCACAGGTCCAGGTCCACGTTGATCATGGCGGTCATGGGCCCGGTGGGGCGCACGTGCAGATCGCCGTTTTCCTCTCTGGGGATGTGGACGCCCCACTTCTCCAGCGTTTCGATGAGCATGGGGTTCATCTCCACATAGCGGAGCATCAGCTCCTGGTTGCCCAGGAAATCGCCGATCTCGTGGACGTGGAATTTCAGAAAGTCCTCCGGCTTGACCTTGTTGGGGTCAAAATACTGCAGCACGCCGCCGCCGCGGTTGGCCTTGCCGGAATAGCCCGCCGTCTGCTTCTCGATCACCAGCACGTCCGCGCCGGGAAGGCGCTCCTTCACCGCGGCCGCGCAGCTCAGTCCGCCAACACCGCCGCCGACGATCAGGACATCACATTTCAAATCAATTCGTTCCATCTGCTTGCTCCTCCTTGTCACGCGTACTGGTCAAAGTGCTGCCGCATGTGCTCGCTGGCGTAATCCGGCACGACCCGGATGGCGCCCTTGGCGCAGACCGCCTCGCAGTAGAAGCAGTGCTCGCAGTCGGAAAGATACTTGAAGACAGGGCGTTTTGCCGCGGCGTCCCAGCGGATCACATCGACAAAGCAGGCCTTGTAGCACAGCTGGCAGCCGACGCACTTTTCGGCGTCATATTCGATCTTGTGGTTGGTGTGAATCATGGGTATATCATCCTCCTTGTACCCGGCGGGCATGAGCGTCTTCCGGCATGAGTCGCGGGCAAAATGCCCCACTCCCGGCATTGTCTACATTTTACAGTTCCCGGCGCGCAGTTTGAAGCCATCAAATAATTTCACGGGTGTAACGATCGCTGACACCCCTGGCGCCGCTGTTCCTGTTTTGTTACGTCTTTCCGAAATTTTGGCCGATCATGTCAATTTTTCTTTCATCCGTCAGCGGAACTTGACACCCCGCCGCGGATAGGAGTACAGTAGAGGATACGAAAACCGCTGCAAACTGGAGGCCAGTTCAATGAAGCTTTACCAGATCGAGTATTTGCAGGAGGTCTGCAAGTACGGCAGCTTTTCCAAGGCCGCCGACGCGCTGCTCATCTCCCGCCCCGCAATCTCCCGCGCCATGAAGGATCTGGAGGAGGAATACGGCATCACGCTGTTCCAGCGGACGACGACGGGCGTCGTCCCCACGGAGGCCGGAGAGATCATTCTGGAGAAAAGCCGGCGCATCTCCCAGCTTCTGACGGAGCTGCGCTCGGAGATCAACACGCTGAAAAGCAGCGCGAAGGACGAGAACGACCATCTGCTGCACATCGGCATCTCCTTCACCGCCCGCTGCTGCTTCCTCCCCTTCCTGTCGGAGTTCTGGCGCGTGTACCCCGGGGTGCAGATCAGTCTGACGGACCTGTCGGAATCCTTTATGTACCGCGGCGCGGTGGACCCGGACTTTGACCTGGAGATCGCGCTGAGCGACGATACGCCCCACGACGACGTGGACTACATCGACATCGAGGACTCCGTCCTCTCCTTTTGCTGCAGCCGCCGCCACCCGCTGGCGGAGCGCGAGCGCGTTTCCATCATGGACATCAAGGATGAGCCGCTGGTGGGCCTGAACTATCTGGAGGAGCAGAAAAACGTGGTGACCGGGCTGTTTGAGCGCTACGGCCTTCAGCCCAACATGGCCTACATGACCCAGCAGGTCTCCTTCCTGCGGGAGATGGTGCGGGAAAACCTGTGCTGCAGCATCAAGCCCCGGCAGAGCATCGAGAGCGACCCGGAGATCGTCACGATCCCCATCGCGGAGGCCGAGCCGCTGCATCTGCGGATCCTGTGGAACCCGGACATCCGCCACAACAGCGCCTTTCACAGCTTTATAGAATACGCGCGCAAAATGCTGCCCTACAGCAATGCGCCGGAAAACGAGGTCTGAAGCATGAACGAAGTAAAGTCGATCCTGGATCTGATCCCCGCCCCCGCCTTTCTCACCCCGCCGCCGCCGGTCAGCCCGGCGCAGATCGCGGAGGAGCGAAGCGCGGACGTCGTCGTGGTGGGCGAGGGCTTTGCCGCGCTGTGCTGTGCGCTGCGCGCGCAGCGTGCCGGCGCACAGACGCTGATCGTCACCGCCTCCGGCGCGCCGGTGGGCCGCGGCGGCAGCGTCTTTGCCGCTTACAGCAAGGTGATGGCCGAGCAGGGCCTGCCCCGGGAAAACCTGGACAAATTTGCGCTGGAGGAGCTGGAGGCCCGCTCCTTCCAGGTGGATCAGCGGAAGTTCTACCGCTTCCTCAACCACAGCGAGGAGGCCATGGACTGGCTCATCGATCTGCTGCGGGCTAAGGACATCGACATCGTCCTGGAGGACGCCAATGACGACGACCACGACAGCCCCACCTATCAGCCGCCCGGGACCCACGCCTTCGTCACGAAGGGCGTGTCCCGCGCCGGGGTCGGCATGCGCTATGCCCTTGAGGCGCTGGAGGCGGACTTTCTCGCCGCGGGCGGCGAGATCTGCCGGTCCTGCCCGGCGGAGCAGCTGGAGAAGGACGGCGCGCGTGTCAGCGCCGTGCTGGCCAGGCGGCCCGACGGGAGCTATCTCCGCGCCGCGGCCCGGCGCGCCGTCGTGCTCGCCACGGGCGATTTCTCCCGCAACCGGGAGATGATGGAGGTCTTCTGCCCCCAGTACGCCGAGGGCTTTTCGCCGGAGCCGGTCAGCTATGACGTGGGCTTTTCCATGGGCGGGCTGTTCCGGGGCGACGGCCACCGGATGGCCCTGTGGGCCGGCGCTGCCTGGCAGCGCACCTGGCCCTGCGCCCCGATGATCCAGGGCAGCCGCGTGTGCACCACGCTCCCCTACGGGTCCCACCGCGGGCTGCGGCTGAATGTGCGCGGGGAGCGCTATTGCAACGAGGATATGAACGGCGCCTACACCGCGCTGACGACGCTGAGGGAGCCGGAGGGGAAAGCGTTTATCATCTGGGGCAGCAACTACGCCCGCGACGCGCGCTGGCGCGCCCACGGCGGGCGCCGCAACGGCCCCGACCGCACGGAAGCCGACGTGCTGGCCATGTGGGACGACTATGTGGAAAAGGGCAAGGCCGTGCGGGCGGACACGCTGGAGGAGGTCATTGACCGCCTGGGTCTCCCCCGCGAGACGGCGCTGCGCGAGATCGCGCGCTATAACGCGCACTGCCGCGCCGGTGTGGATGCGGATTTCCACAAAGCGCCGAAATACCTGCAGGAGATCCGGGAAGCGCCCTTCTACGGCGCGCGATTGGACGACCGGTTCTTCTTCACCGTGCTGGGCGGGCCGCGCACCGACTGGAAGATGCGCATCTGCGACGCACACGATGCGCCGATCCCGGGGCTATACTGCCTCGGCTCCATGGTGGGCGATTTCTACGCCGGGTGCTACAATTTCCGCATCCCGGGCGAGAACTACGGCGCCTGCCTCACCTTCGGCTATCTGCTGGGCGGTGAGCTGGGCGAAGGATGATCCGGCAAAGCACGAAAAGGGGCCGCTGCAAACGAAGCGTTTTGCAGCGGTCCCTTTTTCTGTCAGCTCATCATCGTTTCCGCCGCGATGTAGCCCCAGGTCAGCGCACGGCCGTGGCTGTTGCCCAGGATCGTGGTGACATACTCATGTCCGTACATGCCGCCGGTGGTGTCGCCGATGGCATAAAGCCCCTCAATGGGCTTGCGATGCTTGTTCATGACCTGCATTTTGGTGTTGATTTCCAGCCCGCCGACGACCTCCAGCAGCACCACGCCGATGCGCAGGGCGATGTACGGCCCCTTGTCCAGCGGATAGAGCAGCTCCGGGCGCTTGCCGAACTGCCGGTCGTCCCTGTCACGGCAAAAGCCGTTGTATTCTTCAAAGGTTTTGAGGAACTGCTGCTTGTCCACGTCGATCATCCCGGCAAGCTCCTCCACCGTGTCGGCCTGCCAGGCGTTGCCGCTTTCAAAGGCCAGCTTCACAAAGTGCTGGCAGCCCTCCTCGATGTCGATGTCGATGCCGTACTCATGGCGCGGGATGCCCCAGAACAGTCCGCCGCCGTATTGCAGACTCTCCTCCACGTGCTTCATATAGTCGCCGGGCAGGATGCTGTAGACCACGCCGTCCGGCTGGCGCATGAAGCTGGTGGCGCGGCCCTGCACATAGCAGTCCTCGTTCATGAAGCGCTTGCCGTCCTTGTTGACGAAGAGATAAAACAGGTTCTGCCAGGCATAGTGCTGCGGGTGCATCATCAGCGGAAAGACCTCTTCCGCCATGACGCCGCCGGCCCACAGGCCCATCTTGTGCCCGTCGCCGGTGTTGCAGCCGGCGGGGACATACTGGCTGGCCAGCGTGCGCAGCGCGTCGGGGGCATAGGCGCGGCACATCTCCTCGTCGCCGCCGATGTCGCCGGTGGCGAGCACCACGCCCTTCTCCGTCAGAAAGCGCACGACGCCCGCCTCACTCTTGGCGTAAAGGCCGATAACGCGCCCGGTCTCATCCTGGATGAGCTGCGTGCCGGCAGTCTTGAAGCGCACGGTCACGCCCTTGCGCAGGGCGTCTTCATACAAAGCGCGGGTCACATGGTTGCCGCGCAGCGCGTTTTCGGGCATGAAGGCATGGGAGCCGTAATACTCGTGATAGGGGTCGGCCTTGTAGGCGCAGTCGATCAGCTTCGGGCGCAGGCCGGCCTCCACGGTCTTGGGGATCAGCCAGTCCATGGCCTCGCGGCTGCGGTTGAGGAAGAGCCACACCAGCTCCTGGTCCACGTTGTTGCCGCTCATCAGGATCCACTGGCGGGCGACCTCCTTCATATCGTTGCGCACGCCCTTTTCCTCCATCAGCGAGGAGTCGGACACGCCGAAATGGCCGCCGCGGCCGGAATAGCTGGCGCTTTTCTCGATCAGCACCACATCCGCGCCCAGCTCCTTCAGCCGCACCGCGGCGCTGAAGCCGCCGATGCCGCCGCCGACCACCACCGCGTCGCAGCGGACGGTCTCAACGATCTCCGACTCCGCCGGGGGCTCCGGCGGGACCTGAAAGCTCCATTTTGCCTTGTCCTTCGTCGTGGCTTCGTACATAAGAGGGCCCTCCTTTGTGCGCACCGGGGCGCATAGTGTTCTGCCTTATCTGTGTTCGATTATACAAAATGCGCCCGGAGGAAGCAAATTCCTGTTTCTCGATTTAATTTCCAAATTGGAATATCATTTTACATTCCGATTCGGAAATGATTGTCCGATATATAAAATTATTTCCCGGTTTTTGTGCAAAAAGCGGCTTTACATTCCGCCGGGAATATAGTACAGTATTGAATAATCCAAAAAGTAATTAATCCCGGGATCCCAACGATTCTGTATGAGGTGAATGACATGAACAAATTTTTTCAGGAAGAGTCCAGCTCCATCCCTGTTTATGCCGAGTGCGACATCCTTGTGGTAGGCGGCGGCGCCGCCGGCCACAGCGCGGCCATCGCCGCGGCCCGCGCCGGCGCGAAGAACGTGATTCTCATCGAGCGCTACGGCTATTTCGGCGGCGACGTGACCGGGGGTTACGTCATCATGATGCCGAACCTCTCCTGGTACAACAAGAGCTTTGTGCGCGGGCTGCAGGAGGAGTGGTTCACCCGATTGTCGAAGATCCCCGGCGCGGTGCGCGCCCCGTCGCTGGAGGAGATCGGCTCCACCGACCCGGTCTTGGTGCACGCCTTCTCCGGATTGCACGACGCGGTCAGCCGCTCCACCTTCGCCGGCTGCAAGACCCCGCAGCTGGTGCGCAGCGTCTACTTTGAGCCGAACTATCTCAAGATCGAGATGGACAAGATGCTGCTGGAGCACAGCGACAGCATCCGCGTGCTCTGCCACAGCTGGGCAAGCAAGCCCATCATCGAGGACAATCAGTGCAAGGGCGTCATCTTCGAGAGCAAGGAGGGCCGCCAGGCCGTGCTGGCGAAGATCGTCATCGACGCCACGGGCGACGGCGACCTGTTCACCCGCTCCGGCGCGCCGTACCAGACCCTGGCCGACGGCGAGACCCGCTCCTCCACCACGGCGCTGGTGTGGCGCGTGGCGGGCATCGACTGGGACGCCTTCTGCGAGTGGTCCGAGCGCTATCCCAAGCTGCGCCAGGCCTTCAGCGCCGGGCTGCAGCAGCGCGTGGGCTTCCGCATCGCGCCCATCCCCACCAACTCCAACGACATGTGCTGGATGAACAACTGGCACGCCGGCCGCGACTGCGCGAAGATCGAGGACCAGACCTACACCGAGATGCACACCCGCGACACGATCTATGACGCCATCGACTATATGC
Organism: Oscillospiraceae bacterium; assembly: GCA_015068365.1. Classification (GTDB taxonomy): domain Bacteria; phylum Bacillota; class Clostridia; order Oscillospirales; family Oscillospiraceae; genus SVKR01. The sequence goes on along the minus strand of SVKR01000185.1, from coordinate 14,642 downwards.
GCAAGTCCGTGCCCGCGTTCCGCGGCGCGTATCTCTACGACATCGCCCCCCAGCTCGGCACCCGCTGCAGCAAGCGCCTGACCGGCGAATACGTCATGACCGCCAACGACTTCGCCTTTGCCACGAAGCACGAGGACACCATCGCCTGGCACTCCACCATCTGCCAGATCAACGACTGCGGCCCCGTGGAGATCCCCTACCGCGCCATCGTCACGCAGAAGGTGGATAATCTCCTGGCCCCCGGCCGCCATCTCTCCGCCGACAACGTGGCCATCGACTGGCTGAACCTGATCCCCCAGTGCACCGGCACGGGCCAGGCCGCCGGCGTTGCCGCCGCCGTCGCCGTGGCGGACGGCACCGGCGCCCACGATGTGGACATCAAGAAGGTGCAGGACATCCTGGTGGAGCAGGACGTTCCCCTGCCCCGCAACGCGAAGTTCCGCGCCAAGGACCCCAGCTATGAGGCCCTGGTGGAGGAGAAGCAGTACGGCCTTTATACCGAGATGGCCCGGAAGGCCCGGGAAGAGGCCGACAAGGCATCCCTGAAAAAGTTCCGCCAGTGGTAAGCGGCAGCCAATTATGATTGATCGCCCGCTCCGGTCCTGCGCCGGAGCGGCGCAATCTTGTAAAGCGGTTTCGGTTTTTGCCGGCCGTACGCACTTTGGGAGGTGTCCAGCGCGTGAATTTTGAAGAGGTCGAGACCATCGTCACGGTCTCCCGCAGCAAGAGCTTCAATGAAGCGGCCTACCTGCTCAATTACGCCCCGTCCACCATCTCCAAGGCCGTGAGCAGCGTGGAGCAGGAGATCGGCTATACACTGTTTGTCCGGGGCAACCGGGCAAACGCCGCCTCCCTCACCGCCGAGGGCAAGGCCCTGATGCCCGACTTTATCCGCATCTACGACAGCATGCAGCAGCTCAAAAGCGACCTCAGCGCCATGCAGAAGGACAACAAGGACCTTCTGCGCATCGGCAGCACGTCCAACATCGGCTTCCGCTCCCGGGACGAGATCGTGGCGGATTTCATGATCCGCTATCCGGAAATACGGCTGGAGCAGGAGAAGACGGATTTCGCCACGCTGCTGCACATGCTCTATTCCGGCGGCGCCAGCGGCGTGTTCCTCTACGCGCAGGAGGGCTCCCGGAACCTGGAGATGCTCAAAAACGTCATGGCCGACCCGAAGCTGGAGGCGATACGCATCGACACCGAGCACGAGATGTACCTCGCCGTTTCCGAGCGCGAGCCTCTGGCGCAGCAGGACGAGGCGCCCTTTGCCGCGTTCCGGGATTTTGCGCTTCTGGTGCACCCGGACAAAAACGTCGTGCTGAACGCCGGGATCGTCGATCCCTTCCGGGCGCTGAGCAAGACGGCGGGCTTTCCGCTGAAGACCATGGCGCTGGATCTGCGCGACCCCGCGACCTTTTACCTGGCCACCAAAATGAAGCTCGCCATCCCCTGCCACCCGATGAGCTTCAGCTATCCCGGCATCAAGCTGGTCCGTGTGACGGACTGGAACTGCGATTCCCACGCCTATTTTCTGACCCGCCGCGTCCGCAGCGGGCGGGCGATCGGCTGCCTGCTCCGCTGCATCCGCGAACACGTGGCGGCACATTCTATCGAAGGAGACGAAGACAATGGCCTGTAAGATTCCGATCATGCCGCCCGCCTATGCCCCGGTGGTGCGGGAAAGCCCCATCACCCCCCGGGAGAACCTGATGCGGGCATTCAACCACGAAAAGCCCATGTGGATGCCCAACCTCTACGCCGATTCGCAGATCTGCGTGGCGAAGAGCAGCCGCGACATGGCCCCCAGCAAGCAGGAGGCCGGCGTGGACTGGTTCGGCACCAATTATATCTATTCCCCTGAGGTGGGCATCAACATGCCCGCCGGCGGCGTGTTCGACGACGTGACCGAGTGGCGCGAGAAGGTCCCCTGGCCCGATCTGGACGCCATCGACTGGTCCCGCGACGCCGATGGCTTTGTCCGGGACGAGCGCAAGGCGCTGTACATGCGCTTTTCCAACGGGATCTTTGAGCGGCTGCACGCCTTTGAGCCCTTTGAGCAGGCGCTGATGGACCTGCTTCTGGAGCCGGAGGAGTGCCGCGACCTCTTTGAGCGCCTGGCCGACTATAAGATCGACCTGTTCAACCACATCCGCGACGTGTTCCCGCTGGACTATCTGGTCGCTGCCGACGACTACGGCACGGCGCTGGCGCCGTTTTTCTCCACGGAGGTCTATGAGGAGCTTTTGCTGGAGCCCACCCGCCGCTTTGTCCAGGCCGTCCAGGCCCGGGGCACCAAGTTCTTCGCCCACTGCTGCGGCAAGGTGGAGGTCTTCGTCCCCTACTTTGCCGACGATCTGAAGGTGGACGGCATCGAGATCCAGGACATCAACGACCTGCCGAAGATCGTGCACACCTACGCCGACCGCCTGCTCATCGAGGTCAAGGCCGACCCGAAGGTGGTCTACGACGACGAGAAGACCGACGCAGACCTGCTCGCGCACGTGCACCAGATCGTGGACACCTACGGCGCCCAGGCCAACCCCGGCTCCGGCGCGGTGATGAATCTGGGCTGCGGCAGCGCCCACGGCTACTACCTCATGGAGGAGGAGCTGTACCGTTACAGCAGCGAGAAATACGCCGGTCTCTGACCGGACGGACCGAGGTGAACGACCTATGTTTTCCCAGGAAATCGCAGATAAGATCAAGCAGTTCGCGCTGACGGAGGCGCGGATGGACAAGGTCGGCATTGCCGGGATCGACCGCTTCAACGAGTCGCCGGAGGGCCTGCACCCGACGGATTTTCTGCCCGGCTGCAAATCCGTCATCGTCTTCTGCATCCGCCTGCCCGACGGCGCGGTCAACGCCACCTTCCGCACCTTTGAGGACCTGAACTACGGCATCCACGGCGTTTACGGCGCCTTCGGCTATGTCGGCGCGCCGAACTACAATCTGCTGTTTGCCAACTACAAGATCTCCCGCTTCGTGGAAAAGCTGACCGGCTGCGCCGCCACGCCGGAGCCCGCCGGCCCCACCCACGGCGCGAAGATGATGAGCCTGCGCCACTGCGCCTACGCCGCGGGACTGGGCGAATTCGGCTGGAGCTCGCTGATGCTCACGCCGGAATTTGGCCCGCGCAACCGCTTCGGCGCCGTCCTCACCACGGCGGAGCTGCCCTCCGACCCCATGTACAGCGGGCCGAAGCTCTGCGACCCGTCAAAGTGCCACGTCTGCGAAAAGCTCTGCCCCACCGGCGCCATCGCGCCCTACACCCCCGGCTCGGAGCGGCTGGTCTGCGCCGGCGGCAAGGAGATCGGCTACGGCCAGACCAACTGGTCGAAGTGCCGCATCATGTGCCACGGCACCGGCAAGGACTACAACGAAAGCGGCACGGACCTCGTCCCCCAGACGGACTATGACCCGCTGAACGAGGACCTCGATATCATCGGCAAATACTTCGACGCCCATCCCCGCGAGAACTTCCACCAGCACTCCCCCAGCTGGAAATGCGGCAACTGCCTGTCCTACTGCCCTGTGGGAAGCTGGTACCGGCGCTTTTCGGACACGGGTCTGACGGGCACGAAGATCGACGATTACATTGACGACGGATGGAGGAGCCCGACATGACGCAGACGGAGGCGCTCAAGCGCTATATTTTGGAAGACTGCGGCATGGACGCAGTCGGCATCGCGTCCGTGGACACCCTGGACGACGAGCGCGCCGGCCACCGGCCGGAGGACATCCTGCCCGGCGCAAAGGCCGTCATCGTCTTCCTCAAGCACATCCCGGACGGCATCTACCAGGCGGCCTTCCGCGCGAAGGAGGACGGCAACGCCGACGCGTACAGCGTCTATGCCGCCTTCGCCCGGGAGCTGACGCCCAATATGAAGCTCTTTTTCACCGGCTTCAACATCGCCCAGTACATCGAGCGCAGCACCGGCTGCACCAGCGTGCCCATCCCCGCCGGGGAGATGCAGAACGTCACCCCGGTCAACACGCCGCTCCCGGCCTTTGTGGGGGCCAGGCACATCGCCAGCGTCCTCCACCCCGCCCGCGCCGCCGTGGCGGCGGGACTGGGCGAGATCGCCTGGAACAACGCCTTCGTCACGGCGCAGTACGGGCCGCGCCAGGGCATCGGCCTTGTGCTGACGACGCTGGAGCTGGCCTGCGACGCGCCCTACGCCGGCCCCCGGCTGTGCCAGCCGGAGAAGTGCGGCATCTGCGCGCGCATCTGCCCGACGCAGGCCATCCCGGCCCCGGGCGGCGCGGCGGAGCACTTTGAGATTGCGGGCGCGCAGCACAGCACCGCCCGCATCAACACCAACGCCTGCGCCGTGGCCTCCATGGCCTTCCGGAAGGAGTTTGCCGGAAAGGCGGACGTGCCGGATCAGATCATGGAAAATGACCCCGACGATGAAACGCTGAAGAAAGCCTACGCGGAAAAGCCCCCTGCCTTCTGGTCGCTGGGCCACCACCCGGACTATTACTGCGACCTGTGCCGGCTTTACTGCCCGCTGGGCGACTGGAAAGCGCACTTCGGCGACACGGGGCTGTCCCGCTTTGACGGAAAGGAGCTGCCGCGATGAAGAAGATCGTCATTCACAGCGGGTTCCACCCGGAGCAGCCGCGGGAATACCACGGCGAGCATATCTACAAGATCGTCGAGGAGCGCACCGGCGGCGTCGCCCACGATTTCCACTCCGGCGCGGTGCTGGGCCAGGCCGGGAAGTATTACGGGCTGGACAACGGCGCCTGGGTCAAGGACCTGGGCGGTGAGAAATACCAGACGGACTGGACCGGGGAAGAGCGCTGGGGCCGCGTGGAGGAAGTGGAGACCGACGACGACGGCAGCGTCGTCGCCGCGAGGACGCTGGGCTTCATGCTGCTGCGCGTGGACCGGGCCCGGGGACTATTATGATGGGAGGCGAGGGGAACATGAGCCTTTCCGAACAGATCAAAACGAGGCTGAGAGAAGCCCATGACATGGACCTTGCCGGCATCGCCCCGGCGTCCGCCCTCTCCGGTGAGCCGGCCGGACACCGCCCGGAGGATCTTCTGCCCGGCGCAAAGAGCATCCTGGTCTTCGGCCGCGCCTTTGCCGACGGGGCCGTGCAGGCGCAGTTCCGCGCGCTGGAGCAGGGCCGCCTCTCCGACCAGAGCGCCTATGCCGCCTACTGCAACGACCTGGCCCCCAACATCCTGCTGGTGAACGAGGGCTTTGAACTGTGCTGCTGGCTGGAAGCGCGCTTCGGCGCAAAGGCGCTGCTGTGCCCGTTCAACGTGACGCAGAGCATGATCCCGGACCACTATCCGGGCATGTTCTTCGCCGACCCCTACGGCCAGGGCATGCCGCTGGACATCTGGAAGGCGGCGATGGCCGCCGGGCTCGGCGAATTTGGCTGGAGCAACCGCTTTTTAACGCCGGAATACGGCCCGCGCCAGATGCTCTGCGCCGTGCTGACCACGCTGGAGCTGACGCCGGACGCCCCCTACGCCGGGGCGCCCCTCTGCGACCCGGCGCAGTGCGGCGTGTGCGCCCGCGTCTGCCCGACGCAGGCCATTCCCGCGCCGGACAGCGGCAGGACCAAGTCCGTCGCGGTGGTGGGGAAAGCGCAGACCGTCTCCGACCTGGACCCCAGGGCCTGCACCGTGGCGGCGCTGGGTCTGCGGCGGGAGTTTTCCGGCCGCGTCCCCTGCCCCGACCTCATTTTGGACAACGCGCCGACGCAGGATGAGCTTGTCGAGGCCTTCCGCAAAAAGCCCATCAACGGCCTTTCGGTGGAGCACTATCCCCGCTATCTCTGCGAGCGCTGCCTGGTCTACTGCCCGGTGCGCCGCTGGAAGGAGCGGTTCGCCGACACGGGTCTGACGCGCTTTGACCCAGGTGAGAAAAACGCATAAGCAAACCAGGAGACCGCCCCGGCGCAATGGATCAGCGCCGGGGCGGCCGCGCATTTTAGTAATTGCTTTTTTCCCGGAAATCGGCTATGATAAAATTTACTGAATATCAATAAGGAGCTGGTTTGGCATGCTGAAGGAATATGTCCGCCCGGACGACGGGATGAGCAAGGCAGAGCGCAAGGCGGAGGCCAAGCGCCTGCAGGACAAGCTGACGGCGCAGCAGATGGCGCTGAAGGAGGCAAAGATCCCCGTGATCGTGCTGGTGGAGGGCTGGGCCGCCGCGGGCAAGGGCTCTCTCATCAACGACCTCATCAGCGAGGTGGACCCGCGTTTTTCCAGCGTATTCAACGCCGACAGCGCCCGCAAGGAGTCCGACCGCTACCCCTTCCTCTACCCCTATTTCAAGGCCATCCCGGAGGACGGCAAGCTGCTGTTCATGGACAGCGGCTGGATGGAGGCCACGGTGCGCGCCAGCTTGAGCGGCGAGCTGGGCAAGCGCGATTACCGCCGCCGCATCCTGTCCGTCAACCGCTTTGAGCGGCAGCTGCGCGACAACGGCTACCTGGTCCTGAAGCTCTTTATCAACATTCCCAAGGACGAACAGACCCAGCGCCTGCAGGAGCTGTGCGCCAGCGAGGACACGGACTGGCGCGTTTCCGCCTACGACCTGTGGCAGAACGAGGATTACGGCGACTTCCGCAAGGCCTACGACGCCTTCATGACCGAGACGGAGGAGATCAGCCCCTGGCACATCCTGGACGGCAGCAAAAAGAGCCTGCTGAAGTATGACGCCTTCCGCCTGCTCACCGATCTGATCGAATCCGGCCTGGCCGCCGGGCGCTGTCACGGCGCGCCGGTGGAGGAGGAATTCCCCCTGCTGCCCATGCCGAAGCTGGCGGACGTGGACTTAAGCGTCAGCATCGACAAGGACGCCTATAAAGCTGAGCTGAAGGAACTGCAGGAGAAGATCGCCCGGCTGCACAACGTCATCTACCGCAAGCGCATCCCCTTCGTCATCTGCTATGAGGGCTGGGATGCCGCGGGCAAGGGCGGCAACATCCGCCGCCTGGCCTATCCGCTGGACCCCCGGGGCTTTGACGTGTACCCCATCGCCTCCCCGGAGCCGCACGAAAAGGCCCGGCACTATCTCTGGCGCTTCTGGACGCGCCTGCCCCGCAGCGGCCACTTCGCCATCTTTGACCGCACCTGGTACGGCCGCGTGATGGTGGAGCGCATCGAGGGCTACTGCGAGGAAAGCGACTGGCAGCGCGCCTACAACGAGATGAACGAATTTGAGGAAGAGCTGCACGAGTGGGGCGCGGTGATCCTGAAATTCTGGATCCACATCGACCGGGACACCCAGCTGGAGCGCTTCACGGCCCGGCAGAACACCCCGGAGAAGCAGTGGAAGATCACCGAAGAGGACTGGCGCAACCGGGAAAAATGGCCCCTCTACGAGCAGGCCGTCACCGACATGCTGGAGAAGACCTCCACCGAATATGCCCCCTGGTACATCATTGAATCCAACGACAAGCTCTACGCCCGCATCAAGGTGCTGCGCATCGTGGCGGAGGCGATGGAGCGGGCCATCGACGGGAAAAAGGACTGATCCTGACCGCCGCAGTGGCATTTTTGCGGAAAAGGTGAACCGTAATGGAAGAGACAGAGAGAACCCTGGATACCCCCGCCCCGGCGGATGTGCCGGCGGCGCCCCCGGCCGCAGCGGAGGACGCTTTGCCCGCCCCGGAAGCGGCCGCGGCCCCGACAGTCATCGGCCCGGACTGCTTCGTGGACCGGGAGCTGAGCTGGCTGCAATTCAACCTCCGCGTGCTGCGGGAGGCCGGCGACAGCGCCGTTCCCCTGCTGGAGCGGCTGAAATTCCTCTCCATCTATCAGAACAACCTGGACGAATTTTTCATGGTGCGCGTCGGCGCGCTCATTCACCGCGGGATCGTTCTGCCGGACTACACCGACCAGAAGACCGGCTGGAACACCGCCACGCAGCTTCGGAAGATCATGCGCGAGGTGGCGCGCCAGCAGGAGACTGAGAGGGCCGTCTACACCGGGCTGATGCAGGACATGGCCGCTGCCGGCATCGAGGTGGTGGATTTCCGCCGCATCAGCAAGGTGGACGAGAGCATCGCGCGCAAGTTTTTCGCGGAATACCGCCAGCTTCTGACGCCCCGCATCGTGGACGCGGAGCACCCCATGCCCTTCCTGGACAACCGGGAGCCCTTTGTGGCAGCGCTTTTGCGCAAGCGGGAGAAGCAGAGCCTCGGCATCGTCTATCTCTCCCGTATGCCCGCCTACCGGGTCTACGAGGACGAGGGGAAGCAGAAGGTCCTGATGACGGACGCGCTGGTGCGCCATTTCGCGCCGCTGCTCTTTAAAAAGCACGAGGTGCGCAGCACCTGCACCATCCGCGTCACCCGCAACGCCGACGTTTTCATCGACGAGAACATGCGCGCGGAGGACGAGGATTTCCGCAGCAGCATGGAAAAGCTGCTGAAAAAGCGCAAGCGCCAGCAGATCGTCCGGCTGCAGATCCTCGGCAAGCCGGAGCGCCACCTGCGCGAGCTGCTGGACAAGCATCTCAAAGTGCCGGAGAAGCAGGTCTTCCTCTCCTCCGTCCCCTTCCAGCTCAGCTTCGGCGGCGCGCTGAATGCAAAGGAGGACATGAAGTTCCCGGAGCGGCACAGCGTCCGCACCGTGGCGCTGCGCAAGGGGGATTACTTCCGCTATCTGGAGCGCAACGACCTGCTTCTGAGCTTCCCCTTCCAGAGCATGACCCCCTTTGTCGAGCTGCTGTACGAGGCGGCGGACGACCCGGAGGTGGTGTCCATCCGCATCACGCTCTACCGGCTGGCCGCCAGCAGCAAGCTGGCCGCCGCGCTGGCCTACGCCGCCGACCAGGGCAAGGACGTGCTGTGCCTGCTGGAGCTGCGCGCGCGCTTTGACGAGAAAAACAACATCGACTACAGCGAAATGCTGGAGGAGGCGGGCTGCTCGGTCATCTACGGCCTGCCGGAGCAGAAGGTGCACAGCAAGCTGTGCCTCATCACCCGCAAATGCGGCGACGCAGTGAAGTTCATCACCCAGATCGGTACCGGCAACTATAACGAGGTCACCAGCGAGCAGTACTGCGACCTGTCCCTCATCACCTCCGACGAGCAGATCGGCCGCGATGCCGCCGCCATCTTTGAAGCGCTGGAGCAGGGCCAGATCCCCGAGCCGACGGAAAAGCTGCTCACCTCTCCCCTGGCCTTCAAGCCCCGGCTGCTGGAGCTGCTGGACGGCGAGATTGCCAAGGGCAGCGCGGGCTTCGTCTCCATCAAGGTCAACTCCCTCAACGACATCGACGTAATGCGAAAGCTCATCGACTGCTCCCGCGCCGGCGTGACGGTGGAGCTTTTCATCCGCGGCATCTGCTGCCTGCGCCCGGGCCTGCCCGGGTTCAGCGAGCATATCACCGTCCGCAGCGTGGTGGGCCGCTATCTGGAGCACTCGCGCATCTACGTCTTCGGCCGGGGTGAGGACGCCGCCGTGCTCATCGGCTCCGGCGACCTGCTCAACCGCAACACCCAGCGCCGGGTGGAGGCCTTCACCTATGTCACCACGGCGGACACGCGCCGCCAGGTGCTGGAGGTCATGGAGGCGCTGCGCCGGGACGATGTCAAGGGCTGGGACATGTGCGCTGACGGCAGCTATGCCAAGTCCCCTGCCCCGCGCGGGCAGTCCAGCCAGGCGTACCTGTTCGACTTCTTTGCCCAGCAGCGCGCCGAGCCGCTCCCCCCGGAGAAAAAGAAACGGCGGGGCCTGTTCCGCTTCCTGTTCGGTTAGTTTACATAATTATTATTCTGCTCATAACAAGGGCGCAGTCAACGGACTGCGCCCTTGTTCGTTAATTATCAAGTTTACATAACAACTCTACCCAGCACCCGCAGCTCCCCCGCCGCGCGCACCGGAATGTCACTGTAATCGGGATTCAAGGAGTGCAGCCGCGGCCCGGCTTCGTCCACGATGAGCTGCTTGAGGTAGGCGCTGCCGTCATAGAGGAAAATGCCGATCTCGCCGCTGTGCAGCGTCCTGCGGTACTGCACCCAGACGGTCTGCCCGTCGGTATAGCGCGGCTCCATGCTGTTGCCCGCCACGCGCACGCCGTAGTCCGCCGTGTCCGGCACCTCCGCCCCGACGATGACGCTTTCAAAGTCGTCACTGTCGAGAAACTGCCCCGTTCCGGCGGAGACCGCCAGGGAATAAAGCGGCAGCACCCGCTCAGCAGGTGCGGAGACCGGCAGCGCGTACAGTCCGCTGGCGCGCAGAAGGTCCGCGTACTCGCGCAGCTTCGTGACGCCGGCGTCGTTTAAGTCCCGCAGCATTCCGCTGCGGCGCCCGAAAAACTCCGCGCCCACGTTCTCCGCGTCCAGCGCGCGGCAAAGGGCCAGAAACTGCTCCGCGCTGGGCTGGGTCTGGCCGTTTTCCCATTTGCTGACGGCCTGGTTGGTCACCTGTACGCCGTAAAGCCGCAGCCGCTCCGCCAGCGCCTTTTGCGAAAGGCCCGCCCGGCGGCGCAGCGCGGTCAGCTTTTCACCAAGATCCTGCATCCGCGTTCACCTCATTGGGATTATACCGCCTTTTTCCCTGCGGTGCAAGAGAAAATCTCCGTTTTCGATAATTATTTTGTTATTTTTATCAAATACTGATAGTTATCGGCTGTTTGTATCGTTTTCAGAGAAAGCGGGGCGTCTGTCCCCCGCCGGAAATCGGTAAGCATTTGCGGGCAAACGCCGCCGGTTTTGCATAGTCTGGAATGAATTTTTCAGAAAGGATCTCGCACGAATATGGAGCAGAATAACGCCCCCCGCTTTTTCCTCGGTGCCAATTCCGGGACCGGGTTTTCCTCCCTGTACGACAGCTTCGTTGACCCCGCCGCCGGGGACTTTCTCTGGGTCATCAAGGGCGGCCCCGGCTGCGGCAAAAGCAGCTTTATGCGCGCCGTCGGCCAGGCGGCGGAGCGCCGCGGCGCGCGCGTGGAGTACATTTTGTGCAGCGGCGACCCGGACTCGCTGGACGCGGTGTACCTGCCGGATGCGCGCATCGCCTACGTGGACGGCACCGCGCCCCATGTGCTGGAGCCGCCCTTCCCCGGCGCGGCGGGGGCCTATCTGGACTTCAGCGCCTTTCTCGATACCGCGGCGCTGAAGCCGCATCTGCCGGAGCTGACAGACCTCACCCACCGCTACAGGGCGCTTTACGCCACGGCCTATGCGCGCCTGGCCGCAGCCGCCGCCCTGCTGCCGAAAAACCAGCCCGGCGTGTGCCCGGAGGAAGCAATGCAGACGCTTGCGCGCCGCTGCGCCGGCATCGCGGCGCGGGAGATGCACCCGCTGAAAAAGCCCGCCGCCGTTTCTCACCGCTTTCTCTCCGCCCACTCCTGCCTGGGGCGCGTCTCCCTGGCGGAGAGCCTGCAAACGCTCTGCCCCCGGCTCATCGCGCTGGAAAACGGGCTTGGGCTGGGCCACATCGCGCTGTCGCTGCTGGCGGAGAGCGCACGGGCGCGGGGCTATGCCGCCATCCACTGCCATGACCCGCTGGAGCCGGAAAAGCTGGAAGCGCTCATCCTGCCGGAGGCGGAGCTGGCCTTCCTCGCCCTGGACGCCCCGGCTGCCGCTCCGCTGCGTACAGAGCGCACGCTGCGGCTCGACACGCTGGCCCTGCGTGCCCTGGGCGCAGAGGAAAGAAGCGCCCTGCGGCAAAAGCGCAGAGAGAGCCAGGCGCTCCTCTCCGCCGCGTACGACGCCCTCGCTCGGGCGAAGGTGCTGCACGACGAGCTGGAGGCGCTTTACCACCCCCATGTGGACTTCGGCGGCGTCAGCGCGCTGGCGAAGACGCACACAAAGCGGCTGTTTCCGAGGTGAAAACAGACGAAAACCGGCGCTCCCATTTGGGAGCGCCGGTTTCAAGCTGTCGACAAAGTGTCGACAGCTTGAAAAGCAAAAACCGAAACATTGAAAAATGTTCCGGTTTTTGCGAAGATTAAACGTGCAGGGGGACTCCCGTCCCCCCTCACACCCCCCATGCAAAACGGTTCCTTTACAAAACAGGGTTTGTCTACAGTCTGAAACCGGCGCTCCCGTTTGGGAGCGTCGGTTTACATAATCAAGATGCGATCAGTCGATGGTCAGCCGCAAAATGTACATGCCGTCATGCCATGTGTCGATGTAGATATAGCCCCGGTCATCCACGACGCAGTCCTCCGTGGTGGCCAGCATGGGGCCGGGCACGGGAACGTCAAAGAGCAGCTTTTCCGGGTTGGGCGGGATGAAGTAGGCCAGCTCCTTGATGTAATAGGGGTCGGACACGTCGTAGACGCGCAGCCCGGCGTGGAAATAGCAGCAGTAGACCCGGCTGGGGTCGTCCTGCAGCCAGGGCTTGCCCATGGGCTCATGGACGTTGTGCGGCCCGAAGGGGCCGGGCGCGCCGATGCCGCAGTCGTTGAAGTTGGGCCAGGGGAAGTCCTTCGGCACCTCCGGATACGGGAACTCCGCGACCAGCGTGGGGTCGGCGGGGTCGGACACGTCGATCATGTGGAGGTTGTTCATCGGCTGCGCGCCGGAGCGCTTTCCGGCGTTCCGGAGCTTCTCCTTCGTGAAGAAGGGGAAGCGCTCGCCCTCGTTGGTCAGCACGGCGAAGTCCCGCCCGGTGAGGGGCAGGAAGGTGTGGCAGCGGGCGCCGCACAGCTTGCCGGTGAAGGGCGGCTGCACCTTCAGCTGGGCGATCAGCTTCGGGCGGGTGGGGTCGGCGATGTTCAGAATGACGCCGCCGCCGCCGAAATAGCCCATGAACAGCCGGTCCGGGTGGTCCTTTGACAGCGTGCAGGCGTGGCACATGGCCCAGTCCTTCTCCGCGTCGTGGCCCACGGGATAGGTCCCCTCGATCATGCCGTCCTTGAACTGCTCCGGCATCCACCAGCGCCCGGCCTCAAAGGGGTGGGCCGGGTCGGAGATGTCCAGGATGCGCACGATGAAGCCGACGAAGCCGGGGCACTCCGCGGGCATGTAGACATACCGCCCGCCGTTGTAGGCAAAGCGGTGCACGCCCATGCCGTTGGGCACGCCCGTGTCCGAGTGGCTCAATAGCTTCGGGTGCACGGGGTCGGACTTGATGTCATAAATTTGCAGTCCGCCCAGGGCCGGGTCGCCGGGCTTGATGCCGTGCAGGAAGGGCACGCCGCCGCCCAGCGCGACGATCATCAGCCCGTCCGCCACCTGGACCTTCGGCGTGCTCTGGGCGAAATAGACCTTCGGGTCGCTGACATAGACGCAGCCCACCACCTCCGGCTTCGCCGGGTCGGTGACGTCCAGGATGTTGACGCCGGCGCCCTTGAAGGAGCCGCAGTACATATAGTACTTCTCCCCCGTCTTGTAAAGGGCCATCTGGAAGGCGTTGATGCCGTTCAGGTCGGAAAAGCCCACGACCTCCAGGTTCTTGATATAGCCTTGGTTTTTCTCACTTTTCGCGTAAAACGGAATTGCCATCTGCGTTCCTCCTCAGGGTGTGCTCGGCTGAATGAACTCGCGGTACTTCTGCTTGCGGGCCCTGGCCTCGTCGGTGGCCATGAGGGCTCTGGCCTCGCCCTCGTTGCGCATGATGTCGTCGCCGTGGATGAACTTGCCGGAGATGGAGTCGTGGGCGTGGGGGATCCATTTCTCCGCGTCGAACTCGAAGACATACTTCCCGTCCACGTTTTTCATGACGCCCTCGGTGCCGCAGAGGCAGCAGACGGCGGTGCCGTCCTCCTCCAGGTAGAAGTTCTGGCTGTGGCAGTAAGGGCAGACCCCGGCGGGGCCCTTATAGTCCTCGTTGATGATGCCGTTGCCCGGCACAAAGCTGCCGTCGGCGATCTTCTGCGCCGCCGCCGCCAGGTCGGCGCCCATCTGGTGGGCCTTGGCGATGGCAGCGTCGTTCATGAGGATGCTGAGCGACCAGGAGAACAGCTGGTTGTCGATGATCGTCCACTTGGGGGTCAGCGCCAGCGTGGCGAAGTCGCACTGGATGCGGGTGGCCCAGTCGCTGCCGCCGATGCCCATGAAGGAGATGACCTTCTCCTTGAGATAGCGGGGGTCCACCGGCTTGCCGCCGTGCTCCTCGGCGATCTTCTGGGCGATCATCAGGTTGCCCCGGTCCATGCGGGGGCCGAAGCGGTCCATCAGCGTGTGGTGGATGCCGGGGCCGCACTTTTCAAAGATGGGCGCGGCGTAGAGGATGCCGTCCGCGTCCAGCATTTTGTCGATGAGCCACTGCATGTCGTCCTTGAGGACGCAGGCGTTGCCCTTGCCGCCGAACAGGCCCATGACGCAGGCCTTGCAGCCGGTGCAGTGGAGCAGGTTCAGCTTGGTGATGTTGATAAACTCGATCTCGGCGCCGGCGTCTTTGGCCGCCATCAGCGCCTCCTTGCAGAGGGAATCGTTCGCGCCGTTCAGTGTGCCGGCGGACAGGCCCAATACTTTCATTGGATGGTTCCTCCTTGTTTTATAATGATTATCGGATGGCGAAAACAATCGTTACTTCGATTGTTTTCGCTACCAAACGACACGTTTGGCAGCGAATGATTTAAAAAATCATTCGCCCGATGCTCATTGCAATGAATACATGGCAAAACAGCGTTGCTGTTTTGCTGCACCGCAAAGCGGTGCGGCGGAACGCTTTGCGGCGTTTCGCCATCATGTAATCATTAT
>SVKR01000184.1 GCA_015068365.1 Oscillospiraceae bacterium | reverse complement strand
TACGCGCCCTGCCCCCAGGGCATCGCCGTTGCGGACGTGACGAAGTTCCTCAACCTGACCCGCGCCCAGGGCATGGTGCCGGAGACGGTACGGCAGCACTACGGCGCGCTCAGCGCCCACGGCGGCGACTGCATCGAGTGCGGCCAGTGCGAGACCCGCTGCCCCTTCGGCGTGGAGATCCGGAAGAACATGCGGGAGGCACAGAAGGTCTTCGGCTACTGATAACGCAGTACTGTATCACACGGCGGAGCGCCGAAAAGCGCTCCGCCGTGTCATTTATATGCGCTTCAGGCCACGTCCGTCAGCTTGAGGTACTTCACCTTTCGCAGCGCGGTCAGGTCGGACATCGGATTCCCTGTTATTTCCAAATTGTAATACCGGGACCGCAAAAAAACAAGGACGAAACAGACGCCTTTTCGCTTGCGCGGCGGCAGGATCTATACTATACTCAATACAACAAACCATTGGGAATCGGGTGAGCGATATGAAAAAGGCAAATGCCGCGCTGGGGCTGCTCGCAGCGCTGCTGCTGTTGGTACACATGGGCATCCAGGTCTACATTTACCTCAGCTTTCAGTATCTGCCGGTGCTCTCCAAGGTGTCGGCGCTCACTTTCATGGCGCCGGTGGCGGTGCACGTGCTGCTCAGCATCGCGCTGCTGTTTTTCGCCCCCGGCGGCCTGAAGCGGGACCCCTACCCCCGCTTCAACCGGCGCACCATCGTCCAGCGCGTCTCCGCGCTGGTGATTTTGCTGCTGCTGCCGCTGCACGTCAAAACCTTTGAGGTTTTGCGCGGCGGCGCCGCGCCGGCGGGGGTGATCGCGGCGGAGCTGGTCTTTTTCGCGGCGGTCACGGTGCACGTGGGCACCTCATTCAGCCGGGGGCTCATCTCGCTGGGCCGGCTCGACACGCCGGAGCGGCAAAAGCGGGTGGACGCCGCGGTCTGGGCGGCGCTCGGCATTTTGATGCTTCTGGCTGCGGCGGCCGTGGTGCGCACGCAGCTTGTTATGTTCGGCCGGTGAGGAGGGCGCTATGAAAACTGTACTGATTATCGGCAGCGGCATCTCCGGCATGAGCTGCGCCATCGCCTGCGCCGAAAAGGGGATGCAGGTCACGCTGGTCTCGCCCTTCCCCTCGGAGCGGGCGCAGTCCGTGATGGCGGCGGGGGGCATCAACGCCGCGCTGGACAGCGACGGCGCCGGCGACAGCGTGGAGTGCCACATCGCCGACACCCTGGCCGGCGGCTGTTATCTCGCCGGGCGGGACGCGGTCACCGGACTGTGCCGGGCCGCCGTGCCCATCGTCCGCCAGCTGGAGGGGCTGGGGACGGTCTTCAACCGCAACGCCGACGGAAAGATCGACCAGCGCTCCTTCGGCGCTCAGAGCTTCCGCCGCACCTGCTATTGCGGCGCGTCCACCGGAAAACAGATCGTGACGGCCCTGGTCATGGAGACCCGGCGCTATGAAGCGCAGGGGCGCATCCGGCGCCGGCTGTGGACGGACTTCCACTCCGGCCTGATCCGGGACGGGCGCTGCTATGGCGCGCTGCTGTACGACGAATCCACCCGCGCTTTGGAGGCCGTCTATGCCGACGCCGTGGTGATGGCCACCGGCGGGCAGAACGCCCTGTTCGGCAAGACCACCGGCTCCACCCAGTGCGACGGCTATGCCGCCGGGCGGCTTTACCAGCAGGGCGCGGCGCTGAAGAATCTGGAGTTCATCCAGTACCACCCCACCACCCTGGAGACGGCGCAGAAGCGCATGCTCATTTCCGAGGCGGCCCGGGGCGAGGGCGGGCGGCTTTACTACGAAGACGGCGGCCGCCGGGTCTATTTCATGGAAGAGCAGTTCGGCCCGAAGGGCAACCTGATGCCCCGGGACGTGGTTTCCCGCTGCGTGGACGCGGCGGGGCGGCAGGTCTGGCTGGACGTGTCCTTCCTGGGCGAGACGGAGATCGAGCGCCGCATCCCGGAGGTGCGGGAGCTCTGCCGCAAGTACGGCGGCATCGACATCTGCACGCAGAGCATCCCCGTGGCCCCCTCGGTGCATTTCTTCATGGGCGGCCTGGCGGTGAAGCTGAACCACGAGACGAACATCGAAAATCTTTACGCGGTGGGCGAGTGCGCCTCCATCTACCACGGCGCCAACCGCCTGGGGGGCAATTCGCTCCTGGCGGCCATCTACTCCGGCCAGGTCGCGGCGGAGAGCATCGCCGGGCGAAACAGCGGCGCCGGCGCGGACTTCTCGGAGTTCCAGCGGTCGGAATCGGAGAAGCTGGAGCGCAGCTTCCAGAGCGAAAGCCGCTTCCCGGTCATGTACATCCGGGACGAGCTGGCCGAGCAGATGCGCCTTCGCCTCGGCATCGTGCGCACGGAGGAGAAGCTGCGCGAGGGCATCAACGACATCTCCTATTACCTCTCCATCGCCGAGTCCATCCGCTATGACAGCAGCGTGCTGGCCTATTTCAACTACAGCCTGCCCGCGATCCTGACGCTGGCGCGGGCGACGCTGAAGTGCGCCGCGTTCCGCACCGAAAGCCGCGGCGCCCACTGGCGCAGCGACTGCCCCGGGACGAAGGAGGACTTCGCCGCCGCCACCGTCATCACCTGGGACGGCGGAGCGGAGACCATCACGCTGGACAAGGAGGGCCACTATGAACATTAAGATCCTGCGCCGGCGCTTTCCCGGCGATACGCCCTACTGGCAGACCTTTGCCTATGCCGGCCCGGAGGACGCCTCGGTGGCCAGCGCGCTGGACAGCCTGAACTACCGGGACGACGTGGTGGACATCGAGGGCAAGCCCGCCCCGCGCATCAGCTGGGAATGCTCCTGCCTGCAGGGGATGTGCGGCGGCTGCGCCATGGTCATCAACGGCACCCCCGCCCTGGCCTGCGAGACCTTCCTGCGCGATCTGCCCGGGGACACGCTGACGCTGGAGCCGCTGCGGAAGTTCCCGGTGATCGCCGACCTGGTGGTGGACCGCACGGGCATCCAGGCGGCGCTTTTAGCGGCGGAGGTATACCCCACGCCGCCCGCCCCCGCCCCCACGGCGGAGTATCCCCGGCAGTACGCCGTGTCCAAGTGCCTCAAATGCGGCCTCTGCCTGGAGGTCTGCCCCAACTACGGCGGCGAGGACGGATTTCTGGGGGCGCTGTTCGCCAACGACTGCTACCTGGTCGATTCCCGCGACCGCTCCGGCAGCGCCGCGCTGCGCAGGACCTACCGCCGGCGCTTTGCCGACGGCTGCTCCAAATCCCTCTCCTGCATGGCGGTCTGCCCCATGCACCTCCCCACGCTGGCCTCCATGGCCCACATGAACCGAAAAAAGAAATAAGCACTTCGGCACGCATCGGTCGGCGATTTTTTATCGCCGGCCGTTTTTTTAAAGATTTTTAAGTTCGTTTTAAGCATTGGAGGGTAAGGTAAAGCCATCAAAGGAAGTGATGCCATGACCCAACATTACCGGCATGAGTGGAAACACACCATCAATTATGCCGACCTTCTGACCATTCGCGCCCGGCTTCGTGCCGTGGCCGAGCCCGACCCCCACGCCATCGACGGGAAGTATCAGATCCGCAGCCTCTACTTCGACAATCCGGACGACAAGGCCCTGCGGGAGAAGATCGACGGCGTGAACATGCGGGAAAAATTCCGCATCCGCCTGTACAACTTCGACGATCGCGTCATCCACCTGGAGAAAAAGAGCAAGCGCAACGGCCTGGGCACCAAGTTCTCCGCGCCGCTCAGCGCCGGGGAGGCGCAAAGAATCGTGGACGGGGATCTGGACTGGATGCTCTCATCCGGCCGGCCGCTGGTGCAGGAGCTTTACTGCAAGATGCGCTACCAGGGGATGCGGCCCAAAACCATCGTGGACTACACCCGCGAGCCCTTCATTTTCCGCCCCGGCAACGTGCGCGTGACGCTGGATTACGACATCCGCACGGGCCTGGGCTGCACGGACTTCCTGGACCCGGACTGCGTCACCGTCCCGGCGGGGGACGCGCCGATCCTGCTGGAGGTCAAGTGGGACGAATACCTGCCGAACATCATCCGCGCCGCCGTGGCGGTGCCGGACCGGCGGGCGGGGTCGTTTTCCAAATACGCACAATGCCGCGTCTACGGCTGAATCCAACTACAAATCAAGGAGATGCAGACAATGACTTTTTCGGATATCTTCAAATCCAGCTTTCTGGAGAATGTGACCAGCGTGAGCATCCTGGACATGGTGCTGGCGCTGGTGCTGGCCTTCGGCGTGGGGCTTTTCATCTTTTTCATCTATAAAAAGACCTATGCCGGCGTCATGTATTCTTCCAGCTTCGGCGTGACGCTGGTGGCGCTGACCATGATCACCACACTGGTCATCCTGGCTGTCACCAGCAACGTGGTCCTCTCCCTCGGCATGGTGGGCGCGCTCTCCATCGTCCGCTTCCGCACCGCCATCAAGGAACCCATGGACATCGCGTTCCTCTTCTGGTCCATCGCGGCGGGCATCGTGCTGGCCGCGGGCATGATCCCGCTGGCCGTGTTCGGCAGCGTGCTGATCGGCGTCATTCTGCTGATCTTCGCCAACCGCAAGGACAGCTCCAACCCCTACATCGTCGTGCTGGAGTGCGACGACAGCGAAAGCGAAGCCGCCGCGGCGGACTTCCTCAAGGCCAACACCCGCCGCTGCACCGTCAAGAGCAAGACCGTGCGCAAGGGCAGCGTGGAGATGAACATCGAGATCCGGCTGAAAGACGACAACACGGACTTTATCAACGCCCTCACCGACATCGCCGGCGTGCGCAGCGCCGTGCTGGTGAGCTATAACGGGGACTACATGGGCTAAAGGAGGCGGCAAACCATGGCAACGCATCGCAAAATCGACATCATCTGCGCTGTGGTGCTGGTGCTGACGCTGCTGCTGACCGTAGCCTTTATGAACGGCGAGGCGCTGGGCGTCCAGGTCATCGTGGACGAGGACGCCGAGCGCTATGTCGCCACAGACTGGTTCACCGCCAACGACCAGAACGCGGACTGGGACGACGCCCAGGCCACCATCATCACCCTGACCGGCGATGGCGCCACGGTGCGCGGCAGCGGGGCCTACGCCTACGACGGCGGCGTGGTCATCTCCGGCGGCGGCTGGTACGTCCTCTCCGGCACCCTCACCGACGGCAGCATCACCGTGGACGCCGACAGCTCCTCCAAGGTCTGGATCCGTCTGGACGGGGTCACGGTCAACTGCTCGGACGACGCCTGCCTGCGCGTCGACCAGGCCGACAAGGTCTTCCTCACCCTGGGCGCGGGCACGGAAAACAGCTTCACCAGCGGCGCGCAGTACAGCGAGACCGCCCTTTCCGACGGCACCGGCGGCGCCATCTTCGCCCACGACGACCTGACCATCAACGGCAGCGGCAGCCTGACCGTCACGGCGCAGTACAAGCACGGCATCGACGCCAACGACTCGCTTGTCATCACCGGCGGCACGATCACCGTCACCGCGCCGGAGGACGGCATCCACGTCAACGACAGCTTTCACTTCACGGCGGCGGACCTTACCGTAAACGCGGGGGACGACGCCATCCACAGCGACGGCGCGCTGTGCATCGCCGGCGGCAGCATCACCATCCCGGCGTGCTATGAGGGCCTGGAGGCCCTGACCATCGACATCACCGGCGGCGACATCACCATCTATCCCACCGACGACGGCATCAACGCCAACGGCGGCAGCAGCGAGTTCGGCTTCGGCATGCACTGGGGCGCCGCGGCGGAGACGGCCGACGACGACAGCACCGGGGAGGCGGAGGAGAGCTATATCCGCATCAGCGGCGGCAGCGTCACCATCGTCAACGAGACCGGCCAGGACGCCGACGGCCTGGACTCCAACGGCAGCATTTACATCGACGGCGGCACCGTGCGCATCAGCCTTTCCGGCAACGGCAGCAACAACGCCATCGACTACGGCAGCGAAAGCGGCGGCGAGCTGCTGATCACCGGCGGCGACGTCATCGCCTGCGGCGGCGCCAGCATGGTGGAGGCCTTCAGCGCCCAGAGCAGCCAGTGCGCCGTGCTGTATAATCTCAGCACCACCGCCGCGGCGGGCACGGCCTTCCGTGTGCTGGACGCCACGGGCAGCGAGATTATGTCCTACAGCCCCGCGTGCTCCTATTCCTCCGTGGCCTTCAGCGCCCCGGCGCTGACCCTGGGCCAGACCTACACCGTCTGCGTCGGCGACGACAGCGCCGAGCTGACGCTGGAGAGCGTCTCCACCCAGTCCGGAAGCAGCAGCGGCTTCGGCGGCGGTATGGGCGGCGGTATGCACGGCAACGGCGCCATGGGCGGCAGCTTCGGCGGCAATATGAGCGGCAGCGGCGGCTTCGGCGGCGGGATGCACCAGCGCCCCGGCAGCACGGACAGCACCGACGCGGCCCAGCCCGCCATGCCCGAAATGACAGAGGGCGAGATGCCCACCCCGCCCGACGGGACGGACGGTGAGATGCCCGCCATGTCCACCGAGGACGGCGCGCAGCGCACAGGCTTTGCGCGGGGAGACAGGACCTTCTCCGGCGATGAGTCCGGCATGCAGGCGGCCCCGGCGGAAGACAGCGCCGAAACCGACAGCGCCTCGGCGGAAAACGCCGCCGACAGCGCGCCCCTGCTGGGCCTCTGCGCCGTGATCCTGCTGGCCGGCATCCTCTTCGCGGCCTTCTATAAGCGCCACTGATCGTATGATCGTCCCTCCCGCAGCTCCGGGAGGGACGATTTGGCACTCGAATGAATAGAGTGCTAAAATTCACAGTTTGTTCACAATTTATACACCATTTTGTCATCTGTTTTGCCTATACTGAGCATGTAAGAAAGAGCTCGGAGCGCACACCCCGGCACGGGCAAAAGGGAAATATGGATTCGGTTCATCCGATGCCCGCTGAGAAAGCCGGGGATCGGATTTATTCTTTCCCGGGCGCTTCGATGCGGGAGGTGAGTGCGTTGAAGGAAGAGAAAAAGGATCTCTACGAGGTCTTGGGGCTGAAAAAGGGCGCCACGGACGCGGAGATCAAAAAAGCCTATAAAAAGCTGGCGCGCAAGTTCCACCCGGACTTAAATCCGGGCAACAAGCGGGCGGAGGAGGCCTTCAAGGCCGTGAACGAGGCCAACGCCGTGCTCAGCGACCCGGAGAAGCGGAAACGCTATGACGAGTTCGGCTTCGCGGGCCTGGACCCCAACTTTGACCCGGACATGGCCCGGCAAGCCGCCCGCGGCGGCATGCGCTGGGACGCCGGCGCGCAGGGGGCACAGGGCGGCTTTTCCTTTGACGATCTGAGCGATCTCTTCGGCGGAATGTTCTCCGGCGGCTTCTCCGGCGGGGACTTCGGCGGGGACTTCGGCGGCTTTTCCGGCGCCCGCCGCAGCGCGGTGCGCCGGGGCGAGAGCTTTCGTACGAGACTGTCCCTCAGCTTTGAGGAGGCGGTGTTCGGCTGCGAAAAGGACATGAAGATCGAGCATCTGGAGCCCTGCGGCCAGTGCGGCGGCAGCGGCAGCGCCGGCGCCGGGGTATGCACGCTTTGCCGGGGCAAGGGCAAGATCAAAAAACGGCGCACCGTCCACGTCACGGTGCCCGCCGGGGCGGAGGACGGCCAGACGCTGACGCTGCGCGGCCAGGGCGCCGCCGGGGCAAACGGCACGCCGGCGGGGGATCTGCTGGTGGAGCTGTCCGTACGCCCCAGCACGCAGTTTACCCGGGACGGGGCGAATCTGCGCTCCGAGACCGGCATCAGCTTCGCCCAGGCGGCCCTGGGCGCGGAGATCGAGGTGCCGACCATTGACGGGCGGGTGAAATACCGCATCCCGGCGGGCACCCAGAGCGGCGCCACCTTCCGCCTGCGGGGCAAGGGCGTGCCCGGTCCGGGCGGCCGGGGCGACCAGTATGTGACCGTCCATGTGCTGACGCCGCAGAATCTGAGCCCCGCGCAGGCCGAGGCGCTGCGCCGCTTTGACAGCACACTGCGCGCGGAGAATTACGGCGGCGGCAGCACCCGCGCCAAGGCCGGATAACACAGAATAAGGAGGAGCAGACCATGAATATAGACAGACTGACACAAAAATCCGCCGCCGCCATCCAGGGGGCGCAGGGACTGGCCCAGGAGTACGGCAACCAGCAGGTGGAGCAGCTGCATCTGCTCGCCGCCCTCTGCGGCGACGACGAGGGGCTGATCCCCCAGCTTCTGACCGCCATGGGCGTGGAGGCGCAAAGCCTCGTCGCCGCCATCGGCCGGGAGCTGGACAAGCTGCCCAAGGTCTCCGGCTCCGGCCGGGAGGCGGGGAAGATCTACATCTCCCAGGACGTGGACAAGGCGCTTTCCAGCGCCGAGCGCATCGCGCAGTCCATGAAGGACGAGTACACCTCGGTGGAGCATCTGTTCCTGGGCCTGCTGGACCAGGCCGCCGGGCCGGTGAAGGAGCTGCTGCGCAGCTTTGACATCACCAAGGACCGCGCCATGCAGGCGCTTGCCTCGGTGCGCGGCAACCAGCGGGTCACCAGCGACAACCCGGAGGAGACCTATAACGCGCTGAAAAAGTACGGCACCGACCTTGTGGAGCGGGCGCGGCAGAACAAGCTGGACCCGGTCATCGGCCGGGATGATGAGATCCGCAACGTCATCCGCATTTTAAGCCGCAAGACCAAGAACAACCCGGTCCTGATCGGCGAGCCCGGCGTGGGCAAGACCGCCATCGCCGAGGGGCTGGCCCAGCGCATCGTGAAGGGCGACGTGCCCCAGAGCCTGAAGGACAAGACCATCTTTTCCCTGGACATGGGCAGCCTGATCGCCGGGGCGAAGTTCCGGGGCGAATTTGAGGAGCGGCTGAAGGCCGTGCTGAACGAGGTGCGCAAAAGCGAAGGGCGCATCCTGCTGTTTATCGACGAGCTGCACACCATTGTGGGCGCGGGCAAGACCGAGGGCAGCATGGACGCCGGCAACCTGCTCAAGCCCATGCTGGCCCGGGGCGAGCTGCACTGCATCGGCGCGACGACGCTGGACGAGTACCGCCAGTACATCGAAAAAGACGCCGCGCTGGAGCGGCGCTTCCAGCCGGTCATGGTCAATGAGCCCAGCGTGGAGGACGCCATCGCCATCCTCCGCGGACTGAAGGAGCGCTATGAGGTCTACCACGGCGTGAAGATCACCGACGGCGCGCTGATCGCCGCCGCCACCCTTTCCGACCGCTATATCTCCGACCGCTTCCTGCCGGACAAGGCCATCGACCTGGTGGACGAGGCCTGCGCCATGATCCGCACGGAGATGGACTCCATGCCGACGGAGCTGGATGTGATCCAGCGGAAGATCATCCAGCACGAGATCGAGGAGGCCGCCCTGAAGAAGGAGGACGACGCCATCTCGAAGGAGCACCTGGCGGAGATCCAGAAGGAGCTGTCCGACCTGCGCGAGGAGTTCAACGCCAAAAAGGCCCAGTGGGACAACGAGAAAAACGCCATCGGCAAGGTGCAGAAGCTCCGCGAGGAGCTGGAGAAGGCCAACAACGAGCTGGAGCAGGCCCAGCGCGGCTATGATCTGAACCGGGCGGCGGAGCTGCAGTACGGCACCATCCCCACGCTGCGCCGCGAGCTGGAGGAGGAAGAGCGCATCGCCTCCGAGGGCCGCGCCCGCTCGCTGCTGCGGGACAAGGTCACCGAGGAGGAGATCGCCCGCATCATCGAGCGCTGGACCGGCATCCCCGTGGCAAGGCTCATGGAGGGCGAGCGGGAAAAGCTGCTGCATCTGGACGACATTCTGCACCAGCGCGTCATCGGCCAGGATGAGGCCGTGCGCCTGGTCAGCGAGGCCATCATCCGCTCCCGCGCCGGCATCGCGGACCCGAATAAGCCCATTGGCTCCTTCCTGTTTCTGGGCCCCACGGGCGTGGGCAAGACGGAGCTGGCCAAGACCCTGGCCGAGGCGCTGTTCGACAGCGAAAAGAACCTGGTGCGCATCGACATGAGCGAGTACATGGAGAAATTCTCAGTCTCCCGCCTGATCGGCGCGCCTCCGGGCTACGTGGGCTATGAGGAGGGCGGCCAGCTGACCGAGGCCGTGCGCAGAAAGCCCTACAGCGTGGTGCTGTTCGACGAGGTGGAAAAGGCCCATCCGGACGTGTTCAACATACTGCTGCAGGTGCTGGACGACGGGCGCATCACCGACAGCCAGGGCCGCACCGTGGACTTCAAGAACACCATCATCATCCTCACCAGCAACCTGGGCAGCCAGTTTCTGCTGGACGGCATCGACGAGCACGGCGACATCAGCGACGATGCCCGCGCCCAGGTCAACGAGCTGCTGAAGCGCTCCTTCCGCCCGGAGTTCCTGAACCGGCTGGACGAGATCGTCTTCTACAAGCCGCTGACGAAGGAGAACATCACCCACATCATCGACCTGCTCTGCGCCGATCTGAACCGCCGCATCGCCGACAAGCAGCTCTCCGTGACGCTGACCGACGCGGCAAAGCAGTACATCATCGACAGTGCCTATGACCCCGTCTACGGCGCGCGGCCGCTCAAGCGCTTCGTGCAGCACACGGTGGAGACCCTCATCGGCCGGAAGATCATCGCCGACGAGGTGAGCCCCGGCGCGGTGCTGACCGTGGACTTCGACGGCGGACAGCTTGTGGTGAAGTGACGTCCCGCCCGGCAAAAACTACACAGAAACTTGCCCCCGGCGCAAACATGCGCCGGGGGCTTGACTAATTTCGCCATAGTTCGATGCAGTTTTGTGACAAATCCGTGCTTTCATATAAAATGGAGCGTTATAGTGTGCGCATCAGAGCAAGGCGCACGCGGAAAGGGAGCGGAGCGGAACATGGGGCGACACAGCAAAAGGCGGGGCGGACACTTCAGGGTGGCCGTGGTGCTGGTGGCGGTGCTCTGCGCCGCGATTTTGCTTCTGCGGGACAAAGTCGGGCCCAAAGACCGCGATGCCGCGGCAGCGCCGGCCCCGACGGCGGAGGCGACGCCTGAGCCGACCCCGCCGCCCACGCCGGCCCCCACGCCCACGCCCTGGAACCTTGTGCTGGTGAACCGGGCAAACCCGGTCCCGGAGGACTGGAGCGTGACGCCCGTGGAGCTGCCGAACGGCCAGATCGTCGATCAGCGCATCTATGAGCCGCTGATGGAGATGTTCGAGGCGGCGCGCGGCGTGAACATGGACCTTCTGCCCATCGTGGAGTCCGGCTACCGGCCCATCGAGAAGCAGCGGGAGCTCTATGAGCAGCGCTGCAATGAATACCGGCAGCAGGGCTATTCCGAGGCCGGCGCCCGCGCCGAGACGGAAAAGTGGGTCACCCTGCCGGGCACCAGCGAGCACCAGCTCGGCATCGCCGTGGACATCGCCGGCGCGGTCTACGCCATCTATCCCTGGCTGCAGGAGAACAGCTGGCAGTACGGCTTTGTCATGCGCTATCCCCCGGACAAGACGGCGATCACCGGCATCTCCGGCGAGGAGTGGCACTATCGCTATGTGGGCGTCCCCGCCGCGACGGAGATGCACGAGCGGGGCCTCTGCCTGGAGGAATACCTGGCGGCCGACTGAAAAACAGAATGGAAAAACCGGCTCCCCGATGTGGGGAGCCGGTTTTTGCGTCAATGCTGATTACATCAGCGGATCCATGTTCAGAACGGGGTGGCCGACCTCGGTGAGGAAGGAGTAGAGCTCTTCCACGTCGGTGGTGACGGTCTCGTCCGCGATCATGGAGGCGAAGTTGTCAATGCCGTAGAGCTCCTTGGCCGTCTCGTTGATGCGGGTGGCCAGCTGGTCCTTCAGCGCGCGGGGCAGCCAGACGATACGGCCCATGCCGCCTTCGGCGTGCAGGAACTTCTTGGAGGCGATGAACTGCTTGCCGTGGCCCATGAAGCCCGGGGTCTGGACGCCGCCGCCGGTCATGGAGGCCATCTCGGAGAAGGTCATGCCCAGGGGGGTCATGCCGGCGTGCTCACGGTTGGTGATGACGACGCCGTTGCTCATCGGCTCAATGCCGCAGATGCACTCGAAGCAGCCGCAGGAGGTCATCGGGTCTTCCATGATGGAGTAGAGGGTGACACGCTCCAGCGCGCCGTGAGAATACTTGTTGACGGCCTCGTTGACATCCTCGTAAGCGCCCAGGCGCTCGTCGGTGCAGCGGGTCTTGGTGACGATCTGGCAGGGGCCGTTGGGGTCCAGCTCATGGGTGGCCTTGGCATCGAACCAGCTCACGGCGCCGCAAAGGCCGAGACGCTCCGGGGTGACGATGCAGACGTGGCTGGGGGAGAAGGCCTGGCAGAGGATGCAGGTGTAGAACTGGTCCACGCTCTCGTCGGTCATACTCTTCAGGCGCTCATCGCGGGCCTGGAAGGTCTTGTTGGCCATCTCGCGGACCTCTTTGCAGCCCTCAGGACGGGTGCAGATGCGGATCTGGCACTTGTCGACGACGGCGGAGTACTCGTCCATGATCTGGCAGTACAGGACCTCGCCCAGGTGCTTGGCGCGGAAGCCCGCGTCAAAGGCGTTCTTGCTCACGCGGATGCGGATCATGTCGCGCTGCCCGGTGTGCATGACGCCTTCCAGGCAGTTGATCATGTGGTGGAACTTACGCTCAACGACCGGCTCAAAGTCGGTGTGCCAGTTCTTGCCGCAGACCTCCGCCACCATGGTGAGGCAGATCTTGCTGCCGGCGGGGAACTGGTCGAAGTCGTAGCCGTCCAGGATGATGGCGTGATCCTCGATCTCGCTGGCGTTGCGGGTGTGGCAGAATTCGCAGCAGTCCACGCGGGAGCCATCGGCCTCGATCTGCATGTCGCCCTTGCGGATGATCTCGCCGTCGAAGGCGTTGCCGTAGGCCAGAGGCTGATCCATCTGGGTGATCTTGATCTTGATGTCGCGGGCCTCCAGGCTGGTCTCGATCCAGTCCTTGGTGTTCTCGTTGATGATGATGCTCTTGGGCACGCGCCACATGTCATTGGTGTCGTTGGTGATGACGGGGAAGCCCATCTGCACCGCGCCGGCGCCGCAGGCGAGGGTGAGGTCGTCCACCGGGGCATAGGCGTTGACGAAAGCGAAGATACGCTCAAAGGTGTACTCGTTGAACGCGTCGTAGTCGCCGAACTCGACGTTGCCGAAGATGCGGGTGGCGCGCACGACGAAGCTGATGATGTGGCCCACAGCCCAGATGTCCGGGCCCATGGGGACGACGCGCACGTCAAAGTTCATGGTCATGCCGGCTTCCTGCAGCTGGTCGATGATGCCGCCGATCAGGTACACGAAGATGCCGCGCATCTGATAGCCCTTGACGATCTCGACGGCCTCTTCCACGCTGGGGGCCGGGCCGATCATGACGACGAAGCCGGGGATGTCGCGGGTAACAAGGGGAACGCCCAGGGTACGCACCTCGGCGTCGGAGAAGTGGCCGTGGTAGATGGTGCCCTCATAGGGGTTCTCGCTGCGGGCATACTTGCAGGCCTCGATCATCTCGGCGGCGATAGCGGTGCCGACGCCGGAGGTGAAGATGTCCTTGGTCTTGTTGTTGCGGGTCATCATCGCGCGCACGGCGGGCAGGGCGGCCTTCAGCTCGCCCAGGGTGGTGACCTTGATGCCCAGGTAAGAG
This sequence comes from Oscillospiraceae bacterium, assembly GCA_015068365.1. Lineage (GTDB taxonomy): Bacteria > Bacillota > Clostridia > Oscillospirales > Oscillospiraceae > SVKR01. The sequence continues at coordinate 9,286 of SVKR01000184.1, read as the reverse complement.
TAGAGACACGCCAGATAGTAGGCGGTGTCGGGCATCTTCATGGGTGCGTCTTCACCCAGCTCGGCCACAACGGCGTTGACCTCGGCTTCCGCCTTGGCATACATCTCGTCGGAGCCCTTGTAAACTCTTTCAAAAAGCATAGATCTATGTCCTTTCCGTTACTCCATTAGTTTTGATCCATCCGGGCCTTGATCTGCCGGATTTCTTCGACCATCGCGGGGCTGACGTCATAGGGGGAAAGCCCGCGGCGGTCCGCGTCGATCACTTCGGGGTTGTAGTGCAGGATCCCGAGCAGGGCGTCCGCCGGGATGCTGCTGCGGATGAAGGCCTCATCCTCCGCATCCCGCACCTTGTTGGCCACCACCTTCACGTCGGTGATGCCCAGGTCGGCGGCCAGCTTTTTGACCTTTTCATAGGTCTGGACGCTGCGGGCGCCGGGCTCGATGACCACGATGAACTGGTCCATCATGCTGGCAGTGCCGCGGCCCAAGTGCTCCAGCCCGGCCTCCATGTCCATGACCACCACGTCGTCCTTGCGGAAGACGAGGCTGGAGATGAGGGCCTTGAGCATCACATGCTCCGGGCAGACGCAGCCGCTGCCGCCGGTGTCGACGGTGCCCATGACCAGAAGCTTGACGCCGTTACAGTCCTTCGCCAGCTTATCCGGCAGGTCGGAGACCTGGGGGTTGAGCTTATAGAAGGTGTTGCTGGCGTTGGCGCCGGTGCGCTCCACCACCAGGTCCCGCATCTTGGACACGGGGACGATGGAGTTGACCTCCTCCTGCGTCAGGCCCAGGGCCAGGCCCAGGTTGGCGTCCGGGTCCACGTCGGCGGCCAGGACCGTGCGGCCCTCGTCGGCGTAGAGCCGGGCAAGCGTGCTGGACAGGGTCGTTTTGCCGACGCCGCCCTTGCCGGTTACTGCAACTTTCATGCCTTGATTCGCCTCTTATACTTTGATCAGATGCCCAGCGCGGTGCGCTTGGTCTCGATGGCGGCGATCATGCGGTCACACAGGGAGTTGATGTCCAGATCCACGACGAAGTGCGCTTCCAGATTCTTGGCGCACCAGCCGTCCTCGCCCTGGAGGGCCTTGGTGATCTCGGTGGAACCCTTGGTGTAGGGATCGACGCCCAGGTAAGTATCAATGCCGGTGGCCACGACGTAGTTGCCGATGGACACGGCCTTCTCGCTCATCCACTCGGGGGCGCAGCCCACCAGCGGGATCTGGGAGATGTTGATGCCCCAGTCCTTGGCGATGTCGGAGGCCAGAACCATCATACGGGAAATGTCAACGCAGGAGCCCATGTGCAGCACCGGCGGGATGCCCACCAGGCGGCAGACGCGCTTCAGGCCCTCGCCGCAGTACTTGGCGGCATCGGGATCCATCAGACCGGCCTTGGCAGCGGCTTGGGCGGAGCAGCCGGACACGACCACGATGATGTCGTTCTCCAGCAGCTTCTTCATCAGCTCGATGTGGGCGGTGTCCGGACGGACCTTGGGGTTGTTGCAGCCGACCATGGCCACAGCGCCGCGGAGCACGCCGGACTTGACGCAGTCCACCAGGGGCTTCATGGTGCCGTAGGTGTCGACGTGGGAGTTGCACACGCCGTCGAGCTCCTTCTTGATGGCCTCCAGGGAGTAGCCGACGCGGGCCTTGGTCTTCAGCTGGGGGATGTTGACCAGATCGGGCTTGCGGTTTTTGAAGTTCTCAATGGCCATCTTCACGATCGCCTTGGCGTTTTCACCGGCGTTGAGCTCGTTGACCTCAATGAACTCGCTGTCCGGCATGCGGGCGATGGGGGAGGTGGTGATGAACTTGGTGTGGAAGCACTTGCTGAGGGGGCCGAGGGCGGGGAAGATGCACTGCACGTCCACCACGATGGCCTCGCAGGCGCCGGTCAGCACCACGTTCTCCTGCTGCAGGAAGTTGCCCGCCATGGGGATGCCGTGACGCATGGCGACCTCGTTGGCGGTGCAGCACACGCCGCAGATGTTGATGCCCTTGGCGCCCTGCTCCTTGGCCAGCGCGATCATCTCGGGATCGTTGGCGAAGAAGACGATCATTTCGGAAAGGGAGGGATCATGGCCGTGGACGACGATGTTGACCATGTCCTTGTCCATGACGCCGATGTTGGCCTCGGTGTCGATGGGCTTGGGAGTTCCGAACAGAACGTCGGAGAACTCCGTGCCGCACATGGAGCCGCCCCAGCCGTCGCACAGACCGGCACGCATGGACTGGTGCACCAGTGCCTCGGGCAGGGAAGAGCAGCCCATGTGGGTCATGTGCATGGACTGAGAGACCTCGCGGTCAATGGCGCGGGGCTCCACGCCGGCGTCATGCCACAGCTTCTGGGTGTGCTCGGGAGCGCGGGCGATCCAGCGGGAAACGCCGAAGGGCTTGCCGTACTCCATCAGGGCCATCTCGGAGACCTCGTGGGCCAGATCGTAGATGTCCTTGTTCTCGGTCTCGACACCCCACTCCTTCGCAATGCGAATGAGCTTCTCGGGGTCCTTGACCTGGTAGACGCCCGTGGGGCTGACCGCATGCAGGGTGTGGCAGATGCTGCGGCCGTGGTCAGAGTGCGTTGCAGCGCCGCCGGCGGTGAAACGCAGATAGTTGCGGCCGACGATGCCGTGCACGTCGCAGCCGCAGATGCCGCGGGGGGACTTGGGGGTGACGCGGCAGGGACCCATGGAGCAGATGCGGCAGCAGGTTCCGCTCTCGCCGAAGCCGCAGTGAGGCGTCTGGTTCTTGACGCGCTGCTGCCAGGAGTCGGCGCCGACCTTCTTGCCGGTCTCAAGCAGGGCGTTGGTCGCCTCCTCCATTTGCTCGATTGTGATTAAGTGTTCCCAGTTACTCAATGGTTCTCCTCCTGACTGTTCTGTTTCTAAAAAAATTTGTTTTCCAAATTTTGCACCGAAGTTAAAAATAAGAATATAGTATGCGCACAGAAACACAGTTATCATAACAGTTTGCGGGTATAAAGTCAATGAGAAGTCAAGAAATTCACAAATGGCAAATTATATTTTTTTGTATGACGGATATGCATTTTGGTAATAACCCCCTCCGGGGGATGAAAAGCTGCAAAAGGGCGCGCTGCGAAAACCGCAGCGCGCCCTCGGAATCGGGATGGGTGCCTTATCGCATGCTCTTGTCGTAGGGGATGCCCTCGGCCTTGGGGGCGCGGGAGGACTTGGAGGTGAACGCCAGTACCAGCAGGGTGATGAGATAGGGCAGCAGGCGGTAGAAGTGGGAGCTGATGCCCAGGTTGGCCAGGGCGTACACGCCGTCGCCGTTGATGTCGATGCTGGAGTAGGCCGCGGCGATGCACTTGAACAGTCCGAACAGCAGCGACGCCCCGGCGATGTTCAGCGGCTTCCAGTTGCCGAAGATCATGACGGCAATGGCCAGGAAGCCGAAGCCGGCCACGTCGCCGGTGGAGGCGCAGTTGGCAGTGGTCAGGGCGTAGACGAAGCCGCCCATGCCCGCCAGAGCGCCGGAAATGGTGGTGCCGATGTAGCGCATCTTCTGCACGTTGATGCCCAGGGAGTTGGCCGCCTGGGGGTTCTCGCCGCAGGAGCGCAGGCGCAGGCCGAAGCGGGTCTTGTACAGGATGACGGACAGAACGATGAACAAAATGATGCACACATAGGTGGCCAGGTAGACCTTGTGCAGGAAGGTGTTGCCGAAAAAGCCCAGGTCCGCGTCCCGGTCAAAGCCCAGGGTGGTCTTTTTGATCATGAACCAGCTTGCGCTGTCGCCGGAGGCCATCTGCAGGGTGTTCTGGTTGGCGATGATGCGGATGAAGAACAGCACCAGCGCCGGGGCCAGCAGGTTCAGCGCCGTGCCGCCGATGGTCTGGTCGGCCCGGAGGTTGATGCTGGCAAAGCTCAGCAGCAGGGAGAAGATGGCGCCGCACACCGCCGCCGCCAGCATCGCCAGCAGCTCCAGCCCCTGCAGGGCCATCCAGTCGCCGGCGGACTTGAGCGCCTCAAAGCCGGCGGAGGTCTGCATGATGCGGACAAAGAGCACGCCGATGAACGCGCCGAAGACCATGATGCCCTCCAGCGCCAGGTTGATGATGCCGCTGCGCTCGGCAAACACGCCGGCCAGCGCCACGATCAGCAGCGGCACGCCGTAGATGAGCGTCTGTTGGATCAGGAACGTCATGCGTCGTCACCCCCTTTCTCATTTTCCGCGGGTATCTTTGCCGGCGCCGCAGCGTCGTCCGCGCCCAGCTTGGGGGGCACCTTCCGCTTCCGGCCCATGAGGAACATGCGGATGACCAGGGAGAAGGCGCTGAGGTAGACGATGATCGCGATGATGACGTCGGTGATGAATTCGTTGTAGGCGGTGAGGTTGGTCAGCTGCAGGCCGATGATGTTCAGCATGGCCATGAACAGCCCGGCGAAGATGACGCCGATGGGGTTGTTCAGCGCCAGAAGCGCCACCGGGATGCCGTTGAAGCCCTCCGCCGGCAGGGACTGATAGGTGGTCCAGAAAAACTCCGTGTTGCCGGAGAGGTAGTAAAGGGCAGCGCCCGCCCCGGCCAGCGCCCCGGCGATGGCCATGGACAGCACGATGTTGCGCTTGTCGGAGATGCCCGCGTAGCGGGCGGCGTGGCGGTTGGCGCCGCAGGCCTTCAGCTCAAAGCCCAGGGTGGTCTTGTTCATGAGGATGTACATGGCCACGGCGAAGAGGATGGCGATGAGAATGCCGCCGTTGACCTGGGAGCCGGGGAACAGCTTGTCCAGGCCGAGCTTGGGCGTGGCCACGCCGTTGAAGGAGGTCTTGTAGATATAGCCGCTCTTGGTGTTCTCCACCATGTTGCGGAAGGCGCTGCCGTCAAAGATCCAGGTGACCACATTGGCGGCGATCCAGTTGGTCATGATGCAGGCCAGAACCTCGTTGATGTTGAGGAAGGCCTTCACCAGTCCGGGGATGCAGCCCCACAGCGCCCCGGCCGCGATGCCGCCCAGCAGTGCCAGCACCCACACCAGCCCCGCGGGGACGGCGGCGGTGTCGATGCTCAAAGCGATGACGAGGGACACCATGGTGCCCATGAGATACTGCCCCGGCGCGCCGATGTTGAACAGGCCCGTTTTGAAGGCCACGGCCACGGACAGACCGGTCATGATGACGGGCATGGCCCGGAAGAGCATGTTGCCCACGTTGGTCGGGTTGAAGCCCCAGCTCAGAGCGCCGGAGGCGTCGCGCCCGGTGGAGAGGATGCCGGCGAAGATGAGCCGCAGGCCCTCCCCGGCGCCGTCGGCGCCGATCTCGCTGTTGCCCAGACCGACGAACAGCACGATGAGGCCGCCCACCACCAGGCCGATGACGATGCTGAGGAGGGAGGAGAGCAGCTTGACGCTGCCTTCTCTGCGCAGCAAGGGGGTCTTTTCCTGCTTCATGACGCCGCGCCTCCCTTCCCGTCGCGCCGGGCGCCGGCCATGTAAAGGCCCAGCTCCTGCACGTTGGTGGTCTTCGGGTCCAGCTCACCGACGATCTCACCCTCGTACATGACGAGGATGCGGTCGGACAGGCTCATGACCTCCTCCAGCTCCAGGGAGACCAGAAGCACGGCCTTGCCCGCGTCCCGCTCCGCCACCAGGCGGCTGTGGACCGACTCGATGGCGCCCACGTCCAGGCCGCGGGTGGGCTGCACCGCCACGATCAGCGGCTTGTCCCGGTCCACCTCGCGGGCGATGATGGCCTTCTGCTGGTTGCCGCCGGACATGCTGCGGGCCGGGGTGACGGGCCCCTGGCCGGAGCGGATGTCATACTGCGCGATGAGGCCCTGGGCATAGTCCCGGATGGCGGCGGGCCTGATGAAGCCGCGGCGCTGAAAGCGCTTTTCCAGATAGCGCTGCAGCACCATGTTCTGCTCCAGCGTGAAATCCAGCACCAGACCGTGCTTGTGACGGTCCTCGGGGATGTGGCTCATGTTCGCGCCCCGGCGGCGGATGGATGCCCGGGCGATCTCCTCGCCGCAGAGCTTCACGGAGCCGGAGGAGGGGCGGCCCAGACCGGTGATGCCGTAGACCAGCTCGGTCTGGCCGTTGCCGTCGATGCCGGCGATGCAGACGATCTCGCCGCGGCGCACGGAAAACGACACGTCGTGCACCGCGTCCCGCTTGTGGATGTGGGAGGGCACGCACAGGTGCGAGACCTGCAGCACCTCCTCCGCCGGGCGGGCGGGGGCCTTGACCACCTCGAGCTGCACGGGGCGGCCCACCATCATGTTGCTCAGCTCCTGCTTGTCGGTGTCGTGGGTGTTGACCGTGCCGATGTAGCGGCCCTTGCGCAGCACGCTGACCCGGTCGGCCACGGCCATGATCTCGTTGAGCTTGTGGGTGATGAACAAAATGCTCTTGCCCTCCCGGGCAAACTCCTTCATCGTGGCCATCAGCTCGTCGATCTCCTGGGGGGTCAGAACGGCGGTGGGTTCGTCAAAAATGAGGATCTCATTGTCGCGGTAGAGCATCTTGAGGATCTCCACCCGCTGCTGCATGCCCACGGAGATGTCCTCCACCTTCGCGTCCAGATCCACGGCCAGGCCGTACTTTCTGGAGATGGCCTCCACCTTCTTGCGGGCTTCCTTCCGCTGGAGAAAGCCCAGCTTCGTCGTCTCCGCGCCCAGGATGATGTTGTCCAGCACGGAAAAGACCTCGATGAGCTTGAAGTGCTGGTGCACCATGCCGATGCCGAGCGCGGTGGCGTCGTTGGGGTCGCGGATGTCCACCTTGACGCCGTTTTTGCGGATCTCGCCCGCCTCCGGCTGGTAAAGGCCGAACAGCACGCTCATCAGCGTGCTTTTTCCGGCGCCGTTTTCGCCCAGAAGCGCGTGGATCTCGCCCCGGCGGAGCTGGAGCGTGATGTCATCGTTGGCCCGGATGCCGGGGAACTCCTTGGTGATGTGGAGCATCTCGATCACATACTCGCTCTCGCCCATGCCCTCACCTCGCTTTCTTCTTTTCTCTGCGCATTTCTGTATGGCAGAGGCTGCCGCATGATTGCGGCAGCCTCTGGGATAAACGCGGTGCGGATTGGTTACGCGACGTAGTTGACGGTGGCGTTGGAGAAGTTGACGGAGAGGATCGCATCATTTTCCAGAACGTCGGAGCTGATCTGCAGCTTGCCGGAGACGATGTCCGCCAGCTGTGCCTTGTACTCGTCCACGCTGTAGTTCTTCAGGGACCAGGTGGCCTCGGGCAGGCCGGTGGCGCCGTCGGCAGCGCCGAGGGACACAAAGCCGTTCAGGCTGGCCCAGGTGCCGTCATACGCCTTGCCGATGGCCCAGGAAGCGGCCTCCTTGACGCCCTTCAGGGCGGAGGTGATGACCGTGTCGGACTCGTAGGACTGGTCGGTGTCCACGCCGACGACGAACTTGTCGTTGGCGGCAGCGGCGGCGGTGATGGACTGGAAGATGGAGCCGCCGGCGGAGAAGATGACCTCGGTGCCGGTCTCATACCAGCCGTTGGCCAGCGTCTGCATCTCCGGAGAGGCGGAGAAGGACGCGCCGTACAGCCAGGTGTAGTTGATGTCGATCTGCTTGCCCATCTCAGCGGCAGCCGCGTTGGCGCCCTGGACGAAGCCGTAGCCGTAACGGCAGCAGGCCGGGTTGTTGCCGCCGCCGCCGCCGCAGAAGCCGAGCTTTTCGTAGCCCTCCTTCACCACGGCATAGCCGGCCAGATAGCCGCACTCATGCTCGTTGAAGGCGATGCCGACGACGTTGTCCAGGCCCATGCCCCAGCCGTCGATGAAGACGAACTTGGTGTCGGGATAATCCTTGGCCGCGCGCTCCAGGGCGCTGCCCTGCATGAAGCCGGCGGCCACGACCACCTTCGCGCCGTTTTCGCAGGCGCTCTTCATGGCGTCATAGCGGTCGTCATCGGTGGCCTGATCGCCGTTGGCGGGCTGATAGTACTTGTAGCTCAGGCCGTTGTTGTTGGCATAGAGCTTGACACCGTCATAGGTGCCCTGGTTGAAGCTCTTGTCCTTGAGCTGGCCGACGTCGGTGACGAAGGCGACCTCATACTTGCCGTCGGAGCTGGTCATGTTGTCGGAGACTTCGTCGGCGTTGTCGGTGACTTTGGGCTGCGGATTGGCCTCGGCCTCCGCCTTCTTGCCGCCGCAGGCGGCGAGAGACAGCACCAGAACCAGAGCAAGGCCCAGCGCGAGAACTTTTTTCATTTGTCGTTTCCTCCGTAATTTATTTAATACTATTTGTCGCTTTTTGTTCCGCCGGGATGCAAAAGCTGCATCCTGACCGTTTGGATTATATCATTGCAACCATGCCCATGGCAAGGGGAAAAGCGCAGCAAAGCACGAAAAATGAGAAATTGCCCCGCGGAAGTGCGCGCTCAGACCCCGTCCATGTACGCGGCGGTGTCCAGCGCCAGCTCCATCATCTCCCGGAACGAGCTCTGCCGTGCCTCCGCGGACAGGTTTTCCGGCAGGTAGATGTGGTCGGAAATGGTGCAGATGGCCAGGGCGCGCTTGCCCAGGCGGGCGGCATTCATGTAAAGGCCGGCGGCCTCCATCTCCACGGCCAGCACGCCCATCTGCTTCCAGCCGTCATGGCTGTCCGCCCCGGCGTTGTAGAAATTGTCGCTGGACAGCAGATTGCCCACGCGCACGGCCTTGCCCGACGCCTCGGCGCACGCGGCGGCGGCGCGCAGAAGCGTATAGTCGGCAACGGGGGCAAAGGTGCCCGGCAGGCCGAAGTGGTGGGCGTAATTGGAGTCGGTGCAGGCGCCCAGGCCCAGCACGATGTCCCGGACGTGCAGGTCCTCCTGCAGCGCGCCGGCGGAGCCGACCCGGAGAATGTTCTCCACGCCGTATTCGCTGAAAAGCTCCCAGGAATAGATGCCGATGGAAGGGATGCCCATGCCGGAGGCCATGACGGAGACCGGCGCGCCCTTCCAATAGCCGGTGTAGCCCCGGACGCCCCGGACATCGTTGACCAGCCGGGGGGATTCCAGGAAGTTCTCCGCGATAAACTGGCTGCGCTTCGGGTCGCCGGGCATCAGGACGGTCTTGGCAAAATCGCCCGGGCGGGCGACGTTGTGGGGGGTGGGGACGGACATAACACATACCTCCGCTGGAAAGATACTCAGATTATATCAGACTGTAGACAAACCCTGTTTTGTAAAGGAAACGTTTTGCATGGGGGGGTGTGAGGGGGGACGGGAGTCCCCCTGCACGTTCAATCTTCGCAAAAACCGGAACATTTTTGAATGTTTCGGTTTTTGCTTTTCAAGCTGTCGACACTTTGTCGACAGC
>SVKR01000183.1 GCA_015068365.1 Oscillospiraceae bacterium | reverse complement strand
CGCTGCGCGAAGTGCTGGTGGAGCTGGGCATCGACTTCACCGAGGAAATCGGAGAGGCGGCCTTCTACGGCCCGAAGCTGGACGTGAACGTCCGGCCCGCCGTGGGCGCGGAATATACGCTGTCCACCTGCCAGCTGGACTTCTGCCTGCCGGCGAAGTTCGACCTGAAGTATATCGACCGCGACGGCAGCGAAAAGACCCCCGTCGTGCTGCACCGCGCCATCCTCGGCTCGCTCGACCGCTTCATGGCCTATTTGATCGAGGAGACCATGGGCAACTTCCCGACCTGGCTGGCCCCGGAGCAGGTCCGCATCCTGACCGTTACGGACCGCGCCAACGACTATGCCCAGCGCATTTACGACCTGCTGACGGAGCGCGGCGTGCGCGTTGAGACGGATGAGCGCAACGAGAAGATCGGCAAAAGATCCGCGAGGCGACGCTGGACAAGACCCCCTATATGCTGGTCCTGGGCGACCGGGACGTGGAAAACGGCACGGTCTCCGTCCGCACCCGCTCCGGCGAGGACAAGGGCGCCATGACGCCGGAGGACTTCGCCAACCAGATCACCGAGGAGATCCGCAAGCGCAAATAATGCCGGCGCATGATGCAATTCGTTGACAAATCGGTGTTACGTTCCCATTCAGAAATAAATAAGCATTGAGGTAATGCAACATGAAACGTATGATCGCGCTGGTCCTCGCAGTTTTGCTGCTTGCACTTGCCGGCTGCACCACCCGCGGCGAGCCGGCAGCGACGCCGGAGCCGTCGGAGAACCCTGCCGAGACCCCGGCGCCCACGCCCACCCCCACGCCTGAACCGACCCCGGAGCCGACGCCGGAGCCCACCCCGGAGCCGACGCCGGAACCCACCCCCGAGCCGGAGCCGGAATTCCGCAACTTCTTCAACGGCGCGCCGCTGGACGAGCCCTGCTATGACCGCCCCTTTGCGGTGATGATCAACAACATCCAGGCCGCGCTTCCGCAATGCGGTATCAGCCAGGCGGACATCATCTATGAAGTGCTGGCCGAGGGCGGCGTCACCCGCATGATGGCCATCTTCTCCGACATCCGCAGCGTGGAGCATCTGGGCAGCATCCGCAGCATCCGCCCATATTACATCGACATCTCGCTGGGCTACGGCGCCGTCAGCGTCCACGCCGGCGGCAGCGAGGCGGCCTATGACCGCATTTACAGAGAGAAGTTCAACGACCTCGACGGTGTGCGCGGCTATTACGGCAACCTGGAGGTCTTCTACCGGGATCAGACCCGCCGCTACAGCGGTTACGCCATTGAGCATACGCTCTTCTGCGAGGGCAAAAACCTCTATGCCGCCGCAGAACACGAGGGCTTCCCGCTGACGCTGCCGGAGGACTATGACAACGGCCTGCACTTTGTCCGCGACGCCACGCCCGAATCGGGCGAGCGCGCCGAGCAGATCCTGGTCACGTTCAACTCCGGCAAGAACACCAGCCTGACCTATCACGCCGACAGCGGCATGTACACGGCCCAGCAGTACCACGACGATTACAGCGACGGCAACACCAAGCAGCCGGTGGAGTTCCGCAACGTCATTGCCATCGAGGCCGCCACCCGCGTGCTGGATAACTACGGCCGCCTCAGTGTGAATCTGATCGCCAGCGGCGACGGCTATTACGCCTGCGGCGGCAAGCTGGAGCCTATCACCTGGCAGCGGGAGAGCCTGGAGGATTGCTTCCATTACTTCCGCGCCGACGGCAGCGAGCTGACCGTCAGCGAGGGCACCACTTACGTCTGCGTTCTGTCCCAGGGCCAAAGCACCTTTGAGTACGAATAAGCGACAGACAATATGCAATGAAGCCCCTGTCTCTGGTGAGACAGGGGCTTCTTCAGACTGTAGACAAACCCTGTTTTGTAAAGGAACCGTTTTGCATGGGGGGGTGTGAGGGGGGACGGGAGTCCCCCTGCACGTTCAATCTTCGCAAAAACCGGAACATTTTTGAATGTTTCGGTTTTTGCTTTTTCAAGCTGTCGACACTTTGTCGACAGCTTGAAAAGCCCCTGTCTCTGGTGAGACAGGGGCTTCATTGATTTATTCTCATTTATTCTCAGACGTTTGCCGGTTCCTCAGCATACTTTGCCAGGAACTCCCGCACGGCGCTCTGGCAGGTTTCCGTGGCGAAAACATAGCTGGTGCCGTGTCCGGCCTCGGGAACGGTGATGAGCTGCTTTTCCGCGACGCAGGCGGCGTAGTTGTCCACCGTGAAGCGGATGGGGACGAAGCGGTCCTTTTCCCCGTGGACGAAGAGCACCGGGCGGCGGTTTTGCTGCAGGGCCGTGACGGTGGAATAGTCCCGGAAGCCGAAGCCAGCGAAGAGCCTGGAGAATAGGTTTGCCAGGTCCAGAACAGGGTGGACGGGGATGTGGAAGCGGTCTTTCAGCATGTGGACGAACTGCTCATAGGGCGATGTGTAGCCGCAGTCGGCGATGCAGCACTTCACGCTCTCCGGCAGGTCGGTGCCCAGGCTCATCAGCGCCGTGGTGCTGCCCATGCTGATGCCCAGCAGGACGATGGGCTGCGCCGGGCCGAAACGGTCCACCAGGTAAAGCGCCCAGTCCCGCACGTCAAAGCGCTCCTTGACGCCGTAGGTGATGTACTTGCCCTCGCTCTCCGCGTGGGCGCGCTGGCAGACCGCCAGCAGGTTCCAGCCCAGGGAGTGGTAAAACTGCACGGAATAGCCGAAGTCGCACATGGGGGCGCTGCGGTAGCCGTGCAGCAGCAAAATGGTGCCCTTGGCGTTTTCTGCGGGGAGGAAATAGCCCGTCAGCCGCAGGCCGTCCTCGCTGCTGATGTGGACCTGTTCCGGCTCCTGCGCCCAGAACCACGCGGCGCCGGCTTCGATCTCCTCCTTGATGAAGCGGTAGGACTTGCTCTTGCCCGGCTCCGCCGCGACCGGCAGGCGGACGCAGGCGCAAAAGAAGGCTGCGTATCCCGCTGCAAGGAGGAGCAGAACGAGGATCAGCAATATCAATAGTACGATGGTCATGCTCCCGCCTCCAATGCTGTTGTATTATAGTACGCGATCAGAAGATCCACGCATTTTCCGTAGGTTTTCAGCCCCAGCGTCTGGCCGTAGCTCTGCAGGAACCCGGTATACACCTGGTCCGACACCGTGCTGACCGGCGTTTCAAACTGCGCCCAGTAGCGGCTGTTCTCCTCCAGATCGTGCCGCGCCCCGTCGCACAGCCGGTAATAGTTGTCCCGCCAGGCGTCATAGTCCGCGGCGTAGAGCGCGTTGCCCAGGTGGATGTAGGCCAGCAGGCAGCTGCAATAGCAGTACGCGGCATCCCCGCTTTCCAGCGAGGCCAGCACGGCCACAAAGTTTGCCTCATCCTCCTCCGCCACGCCCCGCTGGTGCGCCAGCTCGTGGGCAATGGTGGAGGGCACCAGGCAGGCCGGGGAATCCACGTTGATGTTCGCCTCCCCGGTGAAGGGGAAGAAGAACCCGGTGAAATTGATGTAGCTCATCGCCCGGGAAAAGAGAACCGGCTTTGCCGCCAGCGCATCGCCCTTCAGGCAGGGCAGGGCGGTTTCCACGGCGTCATAGAGGGCGGGGGAGCGGGCGAACACCGCGTCCATGTCCTCGGCGAAGTCGCCGTTTTCATCGCGGGCGATCTGCACATCGTATCGGTTCACAAGATCGGTGAAATACCGGGTCACCGCCGTGAGCTGTTCCACACTGGCCGGCGCGCCGCGAATGCCGCTTTGCTCTTCAAAATCCGCGCTGTAATAGTAGACGCCCCACAAAAGGCAGAAGCCGCCGTAGATCAGGGCAAACGCGGTCAGGCAGGTGAGGAGAAAGCGGTAAATACGCGCGCTGCGTCCGCTCCTGCGGATGAGCTGCACGACAGTAAAGATTATGTAAACCAATCCCGCGATGATCCCGAGCGCGATCAGCGCCTCCGCGACAGAGAAGGGGACGTGGCTGCATATCCGACTGAGTGCGCGGTGCCACGGGCGGGCCAGCGCGTCGGACAGCGCCTGCATCACATCCCTGCGGCCGCGCAGCGCGAAGTAGGCGGCGATGGCAGCAAGCCCCAGAAGGCTCAGCACATGGCGGGCCGGGCAGAGCGCGAACCAGGTGCGAAACGTGATTCGGTTTTGTTTCGTTGTTTCGTTCATATGCATATTATACTATTAATGTATCAAATTCGCAATCCCGCCGGGAATGAAAGCTTTTTCCACACCCGGCAGGCTTTGGAATCATAATTGCCCGCCCGGCGCAGATACTATGGCTGTATCAAATGCGATATGGAGGAGAAGAAATGAAAAAAGCCATGGTCTATATTCTTGCTCTGACGCTGGCCTTCACGGCTCTGCTCGCCGGCTGCGGCGAGACGCGCGGCACCGGCAGCGACACCGCCGCCCCCAGTGCAACGCCGCAGGCGACGGTTTTGCCGGAGAACATGATGCCCGACCCGGAGGACGGCGAAGTAAATGATCGGGACGGGATCATCACGGACGATGATAACGGCACCGACACGAAGTCTGACACCGCTGCGGAGCGCACAGCAAACGGCAACGCCAACGGCAGCGCCGCCGGCATCGGCAACGGCATCGGCAAAAACAGCACCACCGGCACCGGCATGATGTCCGCGTCCAAGCGCTGAGCGGGGAAGAGCAGCAGAGACCCATGCGGTTTCTGTTGCTTTTTCTTTGCCGGAACGATAAAATAAAAATATAAATAGAAGGAGGTGCGTGAGCAGATGAGCTACATACCGACGCCGGCGCAGGCGATGGAGCTTGTGCGGCAGTATAATACCGAGCCCTTCCATCTGGAGCATGCGGAGACCGTGGGGAAGGTGCTGGCCGTTTTTGCGGAGAAGTATGATCCCGGGCGCGAGGAGTTCTGGCGCACGGTGGGCATCTTGCACGACATTGATTTTGAGCGCTGGCCGGAGCAGCACTGCGTCAAGGCCCAATCGCTGCTGCGGGAGCTTGAGGTCGATGAAGCGGTGATCCACGCCGTCTGCAGCCACGGATGGGGCATCTGCATCGACGTGGCGCCGGAATCCGAGATGGAAAAGGTGCTCTATGCCGTGGACGAGCTTACCGGGCTCATCGGCGCGGCGGCCCGGATGCGGCCCACCGGGCTGGAGGGGATGGAAGCCGCCTCCGTCCGAAAGAAGTTCAAGGACAAAAAGTTCGCAGCCGGCTGCTCCAGAGAGATCATTGCCAAGGGCGCAGAACTGCTCGGTATGGACCTGGATACGCTGTTCACCTGTACAATTGACGCGATGCGGCGCTGAAATCCCTTGTGCTGTTTGTGCAAGATCACGAATGCGCGCGTTCCGAACGGTTCGTGCGCATTTTGTGTCGAAAAAGAACGGCGCATCAAGATTTTGTGGCCGCCGGGGCCCGGAAAAAAATATTTAAAAAAAGCGAAGAAAAGTTATTGACAAACCGATTCGGTCATGCTATATTAACAAAGCTGTCGCCGAAAAGGCGGCAGGGTGTACCTTGAAAATTAAACATTGTAAGACATGACTAGTAATAGTTATGAAGCTTAAGCAAAACTTAAGCACCAGCAAGGAAAGGGCTTTTAAGAACTTGT
>SVKR01000182.1 GCA_015068365.1 Oscillospiraceae bacterium | reverse complement strand
GGTGCCGCCGTAGATGCTGGAGGAGCTGACGATGTGGTCGCCGCAGGAGGCGATGTTGAACACCGCATAGAAGTTGGCCGCCTGGCCGGAGGAGGTCAGCATCCCGGCGCTGCCGCCCTCCAGCGCCGCGATCTTGGCCGCAACGGCGTCGTTGGTGGGGTTTTGCAGCCGGGTATAGAAATAGCCGCTGTCTTCCAGGTCGAAGAGCTTGGCCATCTGGGTGCCGGTGTCATATTTGAAGGTGGTGGATTGGACGATGGGGAGCTGGCGCGGCTCGCCGTTGCCGGGGGTGTAGCCTGCCTGGACGCATTTTGTGCCGATGCCGTGGTCTGCCATGAAAAGCATCTCCTTTTGCTCAATAATTCCGATTGTTTTATTCTATAAGATAAGGCGGGGATTGTCAAGGCGGCGGTTGACTTCCGACCTGCCGGGGTATAAAATGAGGAAAAATTCTGTTTTTTGGAGATGCCTATGAACCGGTCGCGCAGCGCCTTGCGGAATCTGATCCTGTCCATGCTGATCTTCGGCACCATCGGCATCGTGCGCCGCGCCATCGCGCTGCCCTCCGCCGCCATCGCCGCGGCCAGGGGGCTGGTGGGCGCGGCCTTTCTCTTTGCCCTGCAGCGGCTGAGAAAAGAGCGCCTTGACCGCGCCGCCGTGCGCGCGAACCTGGCGCCGCTGCTGGTCTCCGGGGCGCTCATGGGCATCAACTGGATCGCCCTGTTCGAGGCTTACCGCTACACCACCGTCGCGGTGGCGACGCTTTGCTATTATATGGCCCCGGTGCTCGTCATCGCGCTGAGCCCTCTTGCGCTGCGCGAACGGCTGACGGCGCGGAAATGCCTCTGCCTGCTGCTGGCTGTTGCCGGCATGGTGCCGGTCTCCGGCGTGCTGGACGGCGGCGGCGCCGGCAGCCTCAGCGGCGTGCTGCTGGGGCTCCTGGCCGCGTCGCTCTATGCCGCAGTGGTGCTCATCAACAAGCGCTTAAAGCCCATCCCGGCGGCGGACCGCACCATTTTGCAGCTGCTCGCAGCCGGGGCGGTGCTGCTGCCCTATACGCTCCTGGTGGACGGGCCGGGGGCCTTCGCCGCAGCGGACGGGCGCAGCATCGCGCTCCTGGCCGTGGTCTGCATCGTGCACACCGGGCTTGCCTACGCGCTTTACTTCGGCTCCGTGGCGTTTCTGCCGGCGCACACGCTGGCGCTGCTCAGCTACATCGACCCGGTGGTGGCCGTGCTGCTCTCGGCGCTGCTGCTGCGCGAGCCGATCACGCTCCGGACCGCCGTGGGCGCCGTACTGATCCTCGGCGCGGCGGTGCTGGGGGAGCTCCCGGAAAATAAATAAAATAATCGCCTGCGACAGCAGGCGATTATTTTATGGTTGTGTTATGTGTTAGAAGATGCGGTGCAGGTCGTAGGGCTCAAAGACCACATTGCGGTAGGCCTCCACGTCCAGCGGCACGCCGGTCCAGTCGGAGTGCAGCTCGCCGGTCTGCTTGATGAGGATGTCGTAGAGGATGTCATAGGTCACGCCGTGCTCGTCCGTCTCCACGATGGTGGAGTAGGGCAGGGTCTTGTGATAGCTGATGACATGGTCGCCGTCGGCAAACTCATAGTTGCAGCGGATGCGGCAGCCCTCCAGGATCGTGGGGGTGAGGATGCTGCGCAGGTCCGCCAGGATGCTGTCGCCGGTCTCGTCGTAGAGGTTTTCCGGCGTGGTTTTGGTGTAGTCGCTGCGGAACTGGATGGGCACGCCGTGGGCGCCGAAGCGGCGGACGAAGGCAAGCAGCTTGTCCGTCGGGTGCTGGCCGAACAGCACGCAGTTGATGCGCGAACCCATCTCCAGCCGGTCAAAGATGCCGTCGTTGCTCTCCTCCACGAAGGGGTAGAGATGGCGGGAGACGTTGATGCACGTGAGCTTGTCCTTGTTGCGGTTGAGGAAGGCCACCACCTCGTCCTCGGTGTAATCGCGCATGACGGGCAGGGTGGTGTTGATGAAAATGCGGTGGGTGGCGGGGATGCAATCCAGCATGATCTGCAGGGAATCCAGATTGGCCATGGGCTCGCCGCCGGTGAAGACGAAGTCGCACTCGGGGGTGATGCCGTCCATGGTGCGGATGCTCTCGCAGATCTTCTCCAGGGAGAAGCCCTCGGGATGCTCGTATTCCTGCTTGTTGATGCAGAAGGGGCAGTGGTTGTTGCAGTCATAGGGGACGAAGATCGTCACCGTGGCGCCGCCTTCTCTGGTCTTGTAGGGATTGCTCATTTGCCGCTCCTCTTTCTTCGTGATGCCCAACCACTTTATCATCAAGTTCCGCAATAGTCAATAAGTTGGGGAAAAGTGAAAAAACTAACGAAAAATCAAGGAAAATCAAGGGGTTTTCAGCGGATGAAATTGGTCCAGCTGCTGTGCTCGGACTTCGGCGCGGGAATGGCGCTTTGCTCGATGCACTGCATGAGCCAGGCCATGTTCCGGCCAAGGTTGCGCATCGTCTGCAGGCCCTCGGCGTCCTGGCGCACCTCCTCGGGGCTGTTGCCGTGCACCATGTTCC
>SVKR01000181.1 GCA_015068365.1 Oscillospiraceae bacterium | reverse complement strand
GGCCGGCCGCGTGGCTGCCGAAGGCATGAGCTATGCCCGCGTCTGCCCCGAGTGCGGCGTCGGCGCCATCGTCGAGGTCAACTGCGAGACCGACTTCTGAGCCAAGAGCGAGCCCTTCGGCAACTTTGTCAAGGACATCTGCAAGGTCGTGCTGAACGACAACCCCGCCGACGTGGACGCGCTGATGCAGTGCAAGTACACCGGCAGCGAGCACACCGTCGCCGAGACCATCCCCGAGAAGGTCATGAGCATCGGCGAAAACCTGCAGATCCGCCGCTTCGTCCGCTTTGCCGAGCCCACCAACGTGGCTTACGTCCACGGCGGCGGCACCCGCGCCGTGCTGGTGAACCTGGCCGTCGAGGGCGGCATTGACGCCACCGAGATCGGCAAGAACATCGCCATGCAGATCGCCGCCATGAACCCGAAGTATTGGGACAAGTCCCTGGTTCCCCAGGAGGACATCGACCATGAGCTGGAGGTCCAGGTGGCCCTCATGAACAACGACCCGAAGAACGCCAATAAGCCCGACGAGATCAAGAAGAAGATCGCCGCCGGCAAGATGAACAAGTTCTATGCCGACAACTGCCTGCTGCAGCAGGAGTTCGTCCGCAGCGACCTGTTCTCCGGCTCTGTCGAGGGCTATATCGCTGACGCCGCCAAAAAGCTGGGCGGCAGCGTGAAGTTCGTCAACGCGGTCCACTTCATCACCGGCGAGGGCATCGAGAAGAAGCAGGAAGACTTCGCCGCCGAGGTCGCCGCCCAGATGAACATGGGCAAGGCCTGAGGCAGACACAATCGCATAAAACGTTTTTAAGGGCGCACCCGGACCAGGGCGCGCCCTTTTGCTATATAGAAAGGTCTTTCCTTTTCCAATAAAGTATAGTACAATATAAGGCACATTTTGTCGAAAAGAGGAAACGGATGGTTTTTTCAAGCCTCATCTTCCTATATGCCTTCTTCCCGCTGTCGCTTCTGGCCTGCCTTCTGTGCCGCACGAAGGGCCAGCGCAACGCGGTGCTGCTGGTGTTCTCCCTGATCTTCTATGCCTGGGGCGAGCCGGTGTATGTGCTGCTTCTGGCCTTTATGGCCTTCGCGGCCTGGTTCTGCGCCCTGCGGGTGGTGCAGGGAACGTCTGAGCGCGCCCGCAAGGCCTGGGTGGCGGTCTCCTGCGCCGTGGACATCGCGCTCATCGGCTTTTTCAAGTACGCGGGGCTGGTCTGCTCCGTCTTCGGGCCGGTGCCGCCGTTCATCGCGCGCATCGCCCTGCCCATCGGCATCTCCTTTTACACCTTCCAGCTTCTGACCTATGTGGTGGACGTCTACCGGGGCGAGGCCCCGGCCCAGAAGCGCTATTGGGACGTGCTGCTGTACGCGGCGCTGTTCCACCAGTGCATCGCCGGGCCCATCGTCCGCTATAAATCCATCGGCGCGGAGCTGTTCGGCGAAGCCCCGGCGCAAAATGAGTGGGGCCCCGGCGTCTCCCGCTTTTGCGTGGGCCTGGCGAAAAAAGCGCTGCTGGCCAACCCCTGCGGCGCGCTGGCGGACGCGCTGATTTTGCCGAACCCCGCCTCTGACGGCGCTGCCGCCGCGGCGGCGACCCTCTCCCACCAGTCGGTGCTGGGGCTGTGGGTGGGCGTGGCGGCCTACGCGTTGCAGATCTATCTGGACTTCTCCGCCTACTCCGACATGGCCATCGGCATGGGGAAAATGCTGGGCCTGCACTATCCGGAAAACTTCAACTATCCCTATGTCTCCCACTCCGTCAAGGAGTTCTGGCGCCGCTGGCACATGACGCTGGGCTCCTTCTTCGCCGACTATGTCTACATCCCCCTGGGGGGCAACCGCTGCAGCGTGCCCCGCTGGGTCTTCAACACCCTGGTGGTCTGGGCCCTCACGGGCCTGTGGCACGGGGCAAGCTGGAACTTTTTGCTGTGGGGACTGTGGTACTTCGTCCTGCTGATGCTGGAGCGGGCCTTCCTCGGCCGGGCGCTGGAAAAGCTGCCGGGCCTGCGCAATGTCTATGTGCTGCTGGTGGTTGGGCTCGGCTGGGTGCTGTTCCGCTACAGCGACCTTTCGCTGGTGTGGACCATCGTGCGCGGGCTCTTCGGCGCCAACGGCAATGCGCTTTCCTCCTTCACCGCTGAGACGCTGGCGAAAAACAAGCTCTTCCTGCTGCTCGTGTGCGCCGTGGCCGCCACCCCGCTGGCAAAGCGCCTGGGCGAGACGCTCAGTCTGCGCGCCGGCCGGGTCTGGAACGCGCTGCGCTTCGGCGTGATCCCCGTGATCCTGCTGCTGCTGTCCACCGCGGCGCTGGTGGGCGACAGCTATAACCCCTTTCTCTACTTCCAGTTTTGAGGATGCCCATGAAAAAACCCGACGAAAAAACGAAACGCGCCGCCCGGCGGCCCGGCGCGGCGGTGGCGCCCTTCTTTGCGGTGCTGGCCGTGCTGACTGTGGTGGCCTTCCTCCTGCCGCTGCGGCCCACGCGCTCTTACAGCGAGAAGCGGGATCTGACGCCCTTCCCGGCCTTTTCCGCCGGGGCGCTGCTGCGCGGGGAATATTTTGACGGCATTTCCGCCTGGTTCTCCGACACCTTCCCCGGCCGGGAGGCCTGGCTGCGCGCCGACGCGGCCGTGGAGCAGCTCCACGGTATCTCCGACGTCACCATCTACGGCGAGCTGCCGGCGGACGGCCCGGCGGCGACGGTGCCCCCCGTGCCCACGCCCCCGCCTGCGACGCCGACGCCCGCGCCCACCCCCGCCCCGGCCCCCACGGCGACGCCGGAGCCCACCCCCGTGCCCACGCCCGTGCCCGTGGTGGAGACCGCGCCGCCGGAGACCAGCGTGGAGGAGTGGGGCGGCATCACCGTGGACGAGGACGCGGAGGTCATTTTCGGCAACATTCTGCAGATCGGCGACGCGGCCTACGGCTATTTCGGCTTTTTGCAGGACGGCTGCGACGCCTACGCCGGGGTGGTGAGCGGCTTTGCCGACGCCATGGCGGAAAAGGGCGTGGAGGTCTACTGCATGCCGATCCCCACCAGCGCCGGCGTGATGATCTCCTCAGAGTACCAGGAAAAGATCAAGTGCGCCGACCAGGGGGCGTCTATCGCCTATCTGCTCGGCGTGATGGACGACAATGTCCGCAAGGTCAACATTTTCAACAACCTGGTGGCCCACAACGACGAGTACATCTACTTCCGCACTGACCACCACTGGACGGCCCTGGGCGCCTATTACGCCTATGAGACGCTGTGCGCCGCCGCGCACATGGAGGCAAAGCCGCTGGAGGAATTCGAGCTGCTGGACGAGGGCGAGTTCAAGGGCACCTTCTACTTCGAGTGCATGCAGAACTGGCGGCTGCGCATCGACGAACTGTACGCCTATCTCCCGCCGGGGGATCTGGAGATGAAGATCACCACGGCGGACGGCGCCACCTTCCCCTTCCCCATCATCCAGGACATGTCCCATTCCCTGCCCGGCACGAAGTACATGACCTTCATCGCCGGGGACCAGCCCATGACCTGCATCACCAACTTCGACCTGCCCGACGCGCCGGTGTGCGTGGTGATCAAGGATTCCTTCGGCAACCCCTTCGTGCCCTATCTGAGCCAGAATTACAGCAAGGTCTATGTGGTGGATTACCGCAGCTACAACAGCATGAGCCTCAAGGCCTTCGTGGACGCCTACGACGTGGACCAGGTGATCTTCGCCCAGGCCCTGCCCCTGGCCGAGAGCGAGGGCACCATCGGCCTGACGCGCTGGCTCTGCCGCTGAAATCGGAACATTAAAAAATCTCCGGCAGTTTTGCCGGAGATTTCAGACTGTAGACAAACCCTGTTTTGTAAAGGAACCGTCTTGCATGGGGGGGTGTGAGGGGGGACGGGAGTCCCCCTGCACGTCCAATCTTCGCAAAAACCGGAACATTTTTCAATGTTTCGGTTTT
>SVKR01000180.1 GCA_015068365.1 Oscillospiraceae bacterium | reverse complement strand
GGACGCATTCGCCGCCGGGCGCCAGATCGGGCGCACCGAGGGCGTGCTGGTGGGCATCTCCTCCGGCGCGGCGCTGCACGCGGCCGTCACCCTGGCGAAGCGCCCGGAGAACAAGGGCAAGACCATCGTGGTGCTGCTGCCCGACACCGGCGACCGCTATCTCTCCACGCCGCTGTTCGCGGAATGATCCGGTTTTTCCTCTCCCTTCCTTTCGGCCCCGGCAGTCTGAAATGCCGGGGCTGTTTTTTGCGCAAAACAGTTGACGCCGGTGCCGGAATGGACTATGCTGAGAAAAAGAGAGGGGGGGAGGACCGGCGGAAGAATCATCTAATCACACGTTCCTGGTGGCGCGGCTGATGCTCCGCCTGCTCCCCATCCAGATCCTGCTGGCTGCCCTGGGCGCGGTGAACGGCATCGTGTCTTCCCTGTTTGCCAGCAACGCCATCGGCTCCTCCGCCCTGGGCGCTGTGGGGCTGGACGGCCCCATTTCCATGCTGCTGAGCGCCGTCAGCATTCTTCTGGTGGGCGGCGCGTCCATCCTCTGCAGCACCTATCTGGGCAGGAATGAGCGGGGGAAGATGCAGGGCGTTTTTTCCCTGGATCTGCTTGTGGCGGCCATGGTCGCGGCGGTGTTCATCGCCGTGCTGGTGCTGCTGGGCGCGCTGGATCTGACCGCGGGCTTTACGAAGGACCCGGCGGTCCGCGCCCACTTCAACCGCTATCTGCTGGGACAGTCCATCGGCGTGTTCCCCATGCTTCTGGGCAGCCAGCTGGCGTCCTTTCTGTCCCTGGAAAACCAGACCCGCCGGGTCAACGCCGCGGGGGTGACCTTTATCGCGGCCAACGCTGCGCTGACGTATCTGTTCGTCTCCCGGCTGCAGATGGGCTCCTTCGGCCTGGCGCTGGCCGGTTCGCTGGCCGAGTGGGTGTTCTTCGCCGTAGAGGCCGGCTATTTCCTGAGCCGGAGGGCGGTGCTGCGCTTTTCCCTGCGCGCCTGCGACTGGAGCGAGCTGGGCAAGGTCTGCAAGATCGGCCTGCCCGGCGCCGCCGGAAACGGCTATCAGACCCTGCGGGGCTATATCGTCAATGCCCTGCTGGTGCAATTCGTGGGCAGCGCGGGGCTGAGCGCCTTTGCCGCGTGCAACTCCTTCCTCGGCCTGTTCTGGGCCGTCCCCAACGGGATGCTGGCCGTGTCCCGGATGCTCATCGGCGTCAGCGTCGGGGAGGAGGACCGCCAGAGCCTGACCGACATCATGCGCGTGATGCTGCGGCGCTATGTGCCGATGGTGCTGCTGATGGCACTGGTGCTGTCGGCGCTGGCCGACCCGCTGACCCGGCTTTACTGCCGCGACAGCGCCGCGAGCGTCTATGCCATGACGCGGTGGGGCTTTCGCATCCTGCCGTTCTGCATGCCCCTCAGCGTGCCGGCGATGCATGTGGTCTGCTGCGGGCAGACGCTGGATCGGCACAAGCTGGTGCATCTGCTCTCCCTGCTGGACGGCGTGGTGTGCGTGTCGGCCTTCAGCGCGCTGCTGATCCCCGCCATCGGGACGACGGGGCTGTATGTCGCCAATGTGCTCAACGGCGTGACCACCATCGCAGTCATCCTCGCCGATGCCTGGCGGCGTGGCGGGGCATTTCCCCGCAGCATGGAGGCGCTTTTGGTCCTGCCGCGGGACTTCGGCGCGCTGCCGGATGAGCGGATGGACCTGAGCGTGCGCAGCCTGGAAGAGGTCTGTACCATCTCCGGGCAGGTGCAGGAATTTTGCCGGGAATGCGGCGTGGACGGGCGCCGGGCGCTGCTCTCCGCGCTCTTCCTGGAGGAGATGGCGGGCAATGTGGTGGCCCACGGCTTCGGCAAGGACCGCCGGCGCCACAGCGTGGACGTGCGCGTGGTGTGCCGGAGGCAAAAGGTGATCCTGCGCGTGCGGGATGACTGCGTGCCCTTTGACCCGGAGGAGCGAGCGCGCATCGCCGCAGAGACCGACCCCACCGCAAACCTGGGCATCCGCATGGTGTTCCGCATGGCGGAAAAGGTGGAATATCAGAGTATTCTGGGCCTCAATGTGCTGACGATACATATATAGAAGACGATTTCTCCGCCCCGGAAGCGCGCTTCCGGGGCTGTTTTTTGCGTTTTTTTCGCCGCGACCCCTGTTTTGCCCGGCGCGGGAGCGTATTGATGGGTGAAAAAGAAAACCGGCCGGCCTCTCCCGGCGGTTTCTCAAGCAATCAAGGAGGTAAAACAGTATGAAAAAAATCGTTGCATCGGCCCTGGTCGTGGGCCTGATCGGTTCCTTCCTGACGGTGGGCGCGCTGGCCGCCGAGCAGGGGGCCAGACCCGCCGCGGGCGAGCTTCCGGCTGCGGCGCAGGAGTTTGCGCAGGGCCAGCGCTTCGGCGGCGGCATGGCCGCCGGAGGACTGCAGACGGCGCTGCAAAGCGCCGAAAGCGCTGCGGAGATCGTCTACGGCACCGCAGAGAACTCCGCCGCCGCGCTGGAGGCGGACATGGCAAACGCCACCTACCTCACCGTCAGCGAAAGCAGCGGCGAGGTGAAGATCAGCGAAGCGGGCACCTATGTCATCAGCGGCAAATGCGCCGACGGCGGCATCACCGTGAAAAAGGGCGTCACCGGCGTGGTGCTGGTGCTGCAGGATCTGGATCTGGCCAGCAGCAGCGGCGCGGCGCTGAGCGTGAACAAGGAAGCCGAGGCGAAGATCATCATCTCCGGCAGCGTGACGCTGACGGACAACGAAGACCCCGCCGATGAGACCAGCGAGGACAGCGCCGTGGCCGACGCCTACGACGGCGCGGCGCTGAAGGTGAAGGCCGGGTCCAGCGTCTATCTCACCGGCGACGGCACACTGACCGTCATCGGCAACGCGAAAAACGGCATCAAGGCCGGGGACGACGCCAGCGTGATCCTCGACGGCGCCGCCGTCAGCATCACCGCCGCCAACGACGGCATCAACACAAACTATGACCTGACGATCCTCAGCGGCAGCGTCACCGTCACGGCCGGGGACGACGCCATCCACTCCGACCGGATCCTCACCCTGGGGTCTGCCGACGGCAGCGGCCCGGTGGTGCAGGTGCTCCAAAGCGCCGAGGGCCTGGAGGGCACGGTGGTAAATCTCCTGGGCGGCGATGTCACCGTCAACAGCTCCGACGACGCGGTGAACGCCGCCAACGCCGACGGCGCTTATGAAAGCGAGCTGACCTATTCCGTCAACATGACCGGCGGCAAGCTCACCATCGTCAGCAGCGGCGACGGCATCGACTCCAACGGCAACATCAACCTGGTGGGCGGCAGCGCCTCTGTTCGCAGCGCCTCCATGGGCGGCGAGGCCGGCATCGACTATGTCGGCCAGCTGTATCTGGCGGACAGCTTCCAGCTTTCCAACGCCAGCGGCGTATCCGGCCCGGACGGCATGCCCGGCGGACGGATGGGCGGCATGTTCGGCGGTCAGACGGGCGGCATGTTCGGCGGCCAGACGGGCAGCGCCCCGGATGGTGAGGCGAACGGCATGCCCGGCGGTGAAATGGGCGGCATGCCCGGCAGTGAAATGGGCGGCATGCCCGGCGGCGAAATGGGCGGCATGCCCGGCGGCCGGATGGGCGGCATGTTCGGCGGCCAGACGGGCAGCGCCCCGGATGGTGAGGCGAACGGCATGCCCGGCGGTGAGATGAGCGGCATGCCCGGCGCGCTGCCGGAGGGCGGCTTCAACCAGGGCTTCGGCCGGATGGGCGGAGCACAGCGCGGCGGCTTCGGTCCCATGGGCGGCATGAACGGCGCGCTGCCGCAGGAGGGCTTCGCCCCCATGGGCTGCCCCGGCGCTGAAAACGCGGTGTAAACCCCGAAACTGGAAATAGCGGGAGAAATCTTCGGATTTCTCCCGCGTGAGCTTGTCAAAAAAGTCTTTTTGACAAGCTCATTGATTCAACCCGATGGGGCCTTGCCCCCTCGGACTCCCCTGCTGCTCAGTGATCGATACGCTGAAGCATAGTTTTTTGACAGTCTGAGCGGGAGAAATCTTCGGATTTCTCCCGCGTTTTTCAGCCGTTTTTAAGCTCGGACGGGTATTTTTTACTCATAAAAGGGCCGCGACCCCGGTTTTGCGGGGGCGGAGTCCGTATAAATGAATGAGTGGTGAGAACGATGACCGCGTCCGTCAACCAACTGGCGTGTACCGCAGCCGGGAACGTGCGCGTGCGGGAGGAACTGATCGAAGGCAACGAACAGCTCATCCTGCGCACGGCCAGCCGCGTCTGCCGCCGTTATGTGAGCAAAAGCGACGATGAGTGGTCCGTGGCGCTGGAGGCCTTTTCCCGCGCCGTGGACGTTTACCGGGAAGATAGGGGGGACTTTCTCCCCTTTGCCCAGATGCTGATCCGCCGCGCCCTGGTCGATCACTTCCGCACCCTGCGGCACAGCGGATCGGAGGTGCCCGTGCCGCCCCATGTGCTGGCCGGGGAGGGCACGCCCGAGGAGGACCCGGAGGGGGCCTATCTGGCGGTGGTGCGCCAGAGCCAGGCGGCGGAGGACCGCAGCGCCCGGGAGGAGATCGAGGCGGCCAACGAGCTGCTGCAAGGCTATGGCTTCCGCTTTTATGACCTGGCCGGGCGCGCACCGGCCCAGGCGCGGACGAAGGCCGACTGTGCCTGCGCCGTCCGCTGGCTTCTGGCCAATCCGGAGGCGATGGCGCGCTTAAAGCGCGAGAAAAAGCTGCCCATCCGCGCCATCACGGCGGGCAGCGGCGTTTCCAGAAAGACGCTGGACCGCTATCGGAACTATCTCATCATGGCGGCGCTGATCCTGGACGGGGACTTTCCGCTGATCGCGCGGTATCTGAACGATATGAAGGAGGAGCGGACATGAATGGCATCGTTGTGGATCGGAAGGACGGCCATGCCGCCGTGCTGTGCGACGACGGCGCCATTGTCCGCATCCCGGATGCCGCCTACGAGCTGGGCCAGCGCGTGGAGCTGCACCGTCCGGCCCGGCACACCGGGAGCACGCTGCGGCGCATCGCCGCCATCGCGGCGGCAGCGGCGACAGTGGCCGCCCTGGGCGTCGGCACCGCATACGCGCTGCCCTGCGGCACGGTGAGCCTGGACGGGCAGACCTCTGTGGAATACACCATCAACTGCTTTGACTATGTGCTGGATGTCCGCCCAGTGGACAGCGAGGGGGCCAGGGCTCTGTCGGGCATGGACATGACCAAGCTGCGCCACCGCAAGATCAGCGCCGCCGTGGCCGCCACCGCCGCCCACCTGGAGCGCAGCGGCGCGCTGACGAGCGGGGAAACGCCGGTGCGCATCACGGCGGGCACGATCAGCGCCGCCCACGCGCAGAGCCTGGAGCAGACGCTGGCCGAGACGGTGGAGCGCGCCGCGGGGGTCCCCGCCGTGGCGGAGACGGGCGCGGCGGAGCCGTTGCCCGGCGGCGAAGCAGCGCCGGCGGAGGAGCGCGCGCTCCCTGTGCCGGAGCGGGCGGCAGACGCGCCTGTGACGCCGGAGGACGTGCCGGTTCCGCCGGAGGACGCACCAGTTCCGCCGGAGGACGCACCCGCGCCGCCGGAGGGGGAGGATGTGCCGGACATGCCAGCAATCCCGCCCGAAGTCCCGGCGATGCCCGCCCCGCCCGAGGCAGACCCGCTGCCGGAGGAGCGCTTCGCCCCGCCGGCGGATGCGCCGATGCCGCCGGAGCGCCCGGAGTGCGTTTCCCCGGCGCCGGGCGGGGGAGAGGGCGGCGGGCCGATTCCGCCGTTTTCCGCTTCGCCCCAGCCCCCGGCGGGCACGATGCCGGGCGGAGCGCCCCTGCAATGAACTCAAGCCCCTTGCCGCGCTGCGGTAAGGGGACTTTTTTGCGCTTGTGCTCTTGGCATGGCAGAGATGATATGATAAAATAATAGAAACCCATGCCCCGAAGGAGGGAGTTGTCTTGCGGTTCATAATCAACAGCATGGTATTCCTGGGCAGCGCGCTGATGATTTATAACATTATCCGCTACGGCATGTTCGTCAAGGACAGCGGCGATCTGACGCACCGCACCCGCGGCACCGGTCTGCTGATCGTGCCGCTGCTGCTGCTCGTGTTCTTCCTGGTGGGCTATCTGGTCGTGGGCTTCACCGGCATCGCCAACCTGGTCATCGCCGCCATCCTCTTCGGCGGCAGTATTTTCGTCTTCCTGCTGCTGCTGGTCATGTTCACCATTGTGAAGCGCATCCGGGAGACGGACAAGGTGCTGTCCCTGCGCTATGACGAGATGCGGGACCAGCTCGCGGCGCTGACCAAGGATTCCCTGGCGGTGTTCCTCGTCAACCTGACCCGCGACGAGGTGGAGGAGCGGGCAGGCGCCAATCTGTATGACAGCGACCTGACCTGCGACAGCTATACCGAGCTGATGCAGGCCCGGAGCAAGCAGGTTCTGGACGCCTCCTACCGCGGGGCGGAACACAGCATCATGCGCCGGGAAGAGCTGCTGCGCATCTACCAGGAGGGGCAGACCAGCGTTTCGGAGGTCCTGCTGGTGCGGCAGAAAAACGGCGAGGCCGCTTTCGTCCGCGTGGAGGTGACGCTGACCAAGATGCCCGTCACCGGCGACGTGATCGCCTTTCTCACCGAGCGGCCTTACAACATTTCGATCGTGCGCAAGACGCTGCTGGAGCGCGTACTGATGGACCAGTATGACCGCATCGCCTATCTGGTGGATGGCAAGTACTGCGGGCTCATCAGCAACAGCGGCAAAGCAGGGCTCCTGCTGCCCGACGACGCGGGCGACAGCTATGAAGCTCTGTACCTGGACTACATCCTGCCTGCCATGGCCCGGGGCGGCGCCATGCCCGAGGGGCCGAACCCGCTGCGCCTTTCCGTCGTGGACCGGGCGCTGGAGGAAAAAGAGGTCTATGAGGTCAACGCCCCTTTCTACATCGACGGCGAGATCCTCTGGAAGCGGATCTTGTTCTATCGCATTGACCGCAACGCAAAATTCTATGTGATGCTGCTGGCGGACACCACCCACCTCCAGCAGCATGCCGCCCTGGCGGAGCCGAAGGCGGAGGAGGCCCCCGCACCTGCGCCCGCGCCCGTGCCGGAACCGGAGGAAGCAGTCCCTGCCCCCGCGCCGGAGCCGGAAGCGTCGGCGCTGGCGCTGAACGTCCTGCTGGTGGACGACAACGCCATCAACCGGGAGATCGGCGAGCTGATGCTGACGGCCGAGGGCTGGAGCGTGGAGCAGGCCGCCGACGGCGGCGAGGCCGTGGAAAAAGTGAAAAACGCCCCTGCGGGGACTTACGATCTGATCCTGATGGACGTGCAGATGCCGGTGATGAACGGCTATGAGGCCACGGCGGCCATCCGCGCCCTGCCGGACGCGCGGGCGAGGACGCCCATCCTTGCCGTGACCGCCAACACCGACCCGGAGGACGCCGCCGCCGCCATCGCCGCCGGGATGGACGGCCACACGGCCAAGCCCATCGACCCCGGCGCCATCCGCGCCTTTGCGGAAAAGCTGCCGGGCCGGCAGAATGATACGGAAGGGGGATGCGCGCAATGACAAAAGGGCAAGCAGGCAGCGCGGAGGGCGCCATGCGCCTGCGCAGGGCGCTGACGCCGCTGTCGGCCTGGGCGCTGTCCTTCGGCTGCAGCGTGGGCTGGGGCGCGTTCGTCATGCCCGGCACCACCTTCCTGCCCATCGCCGGGCCTGTCGGCACCGCGCTGGGCATCGTCATCGGCGCGGCGGTGATGCTGCTTATCGGCGTCAATTACACCTATTTGATGAATCGCTGCCCCGACGCCGGCGGCACCTTCCAGTATGCCTCCAAGGCCTTCGGCTATGACCACGGCTTTCTGGCCTCGTGGTTTCTGGGCCTGGTCTATCTGGCCATCATCTGGGCCAATGCCACGGCGCTGCCGCTCATCTGCCGCAATCTCTTCGGCGACGCGCTGTGCTTCGGCTTCCACTATTCCATCGCGGGATACGACGTGTATCTGGGCGAAATTCTGCTGTCGCTCGCGGCGCTGCTGCTGTGCACGCTGCTGTGCCTGCAGGGCACAAGGGTGGCCGCCGCGGCCCAGGTGGTGATGGCGCTGCTGCTGATCGCCGGGGTGCTGTTTGCCTTCTTCGCCTCCTTCTTCCGGCAGGAGACCGGCGCGGCCGCGGCACTGGAGCCGCCCTTCTCCCCGGAGCATGTACCCGGCATCGGCATCTTGTTCATCGTGTTCCTGGCCCCGTGGGCCTTCGCGGGCTTTGAGTCCGTCTCCAACAGCGCGGAGGAATTTCGTTTTCCGATGAAAAAGATCCTGCTGATCCTCATCATCGCGCTGATCACCTCCGCCGTGGCCTACATTCTGCTGGCGCTGACCGCCGTTTCGGCGCTGCCGGCGGGGGCGCATACCTGGGTGGACTATATCCGCTCTTTGGGGGAGCGCAGCGGGCTGGAGGGGCTGCCCACCTTCTACGGCGTCTATACCGCGCTGGGCAAGCCGGGCCTTGCGGTGCTGGGCGTGGCGGCCGCCGCCGCGATTTTGACCGGGCTGGCGGGCAACATGACGGCGGCCAGCCGCCTGCTTTTCGCTATGGGCCGCAGCGATATGCTGCCGAAGCGCGTCGCTGTGCTGAACCGCCGCGGCGTGCCGGCCTGCGCCATCTGGTTTTTGCTTGCGGTCTCCCTGCCGATTCCCTTCCTGGGGCGCGCGGCCATCGGCTGGATCGTGGATGTCAACACCATCGGCGTCACCATCGCCTATGCCTACACCTCCGCCGCCGCGCTGAAAATGGCCGCGGAGGAGGGGCGCACCCGCACGATCGTCACCGGCGCTGCCGGAACGCTGATTTCCCTGGGCTTTCTGCTCTATTTCCTGATCCCCAACCTGCTGCCGGTGTCCACGCTGTCCAATGAATCCTATCTGATCCTCATGTCCTGGGCCGTGCTGGGCTTTGTGTGCTTCCTGCTGATCTTCCGGGCCGACAAGGCCGGGCGGATGGGCAAGAGCCCGGCGATCTGGATCGTGCTGCTGCTGCTTATTTTCTTCACATCCATGGTCTGGATTTTGGGCACCACCCGCAACGCGACCAACGTCGCGGTGAGGGAGCTGGGCTTCACGGGCACCCGCTCGCCGGACGTGCTGACAAGGCGCTTTGAAATGGTCACCAGCATGATCATCCGCAACACGATCATCCAGTTCGTGATGATCCTGATCGCACTGCTGATCATCTTCCACATCTATTCCACCGTCCGCAAGCGCCACCAGAGCGCGGAGGCGGACAAGACCATCGCCCAGCAGAGCAGCCAGGCGAAGACCAACTTCCTGTCCAACATGAGCCACGACATCCGCACGCCGATGAACGCCATCATCGGCTATGTGACGCTGGCGAAGCGGGAAAAGGACCTCACGCCCCGGGTGCGGGACTACCTGGGGAAGATTGAGGCCTCCAGCGACCATCTGCTGGCCCTCATCAACGACGTTCTGGAGATGAGCCGCATCGAGAGCGGGCGCATGGAACTGATGCCCGTGCCCACCGATCTGCGCCGGATGATGGGCGAGGTGGAGGATCTGTTCTCCACCCAGATGGAGACGAAGCATCTGCAATACACCGTCACCTGCGATGCCGAGGATGTGCAGGTGCTCTGCGACAAAAACCGCCTCAACCGTGTGCTGCTGAACCTCATCAGCAACGCCTACAAATTCACGCCCGAGGGCGGCAGCGTCACCGTCACGCTGCGCCAGACCGGGCGGGAGGACGACCGGGCGGCGTACTGCCTCAGCGTGAAGGACACGGGCATCGGCATGAGCCCGGAGTTTGCCGCCAAGGTCTTTGAGGCCTATGAGCGCGAGAAGACCGAGACCGTGGAGAACATCCAGGGCACCGGCCTCGGCACCGCCATCACCAAGAGCATCGTGGAACTGATGGGCGGCACCATCGAGGTCATCTCCGAGAAGGGCAAGGGCTCGGAGTTCGTGGTCAACGTGTCCCTGCCCATCGACCCGGAGGCCGCCGCCACCGCCGCGACCGGCGAAAAGCCCGCGGAGTCCGCCTTTGCGGGCATGCGCCTGCTGCTGGTGGAGGACGACCCGGACAACCGCGATGTGGCCCGCCAGCTTCTGGAGGAGGCCGGCTTCCTGGTGGACACCGCCGAAAACGGCGAGGACGCCGTGGAGCGCATCGCCGCCTCCGTCCCCGGGTACTATGACGCCGTGCTGATGGACATCGAAATGCCGATCAAGAACGGCTACAGCGCCGCGCGGCTTATCCGCTCGCTGCGCAACAGCGCCCTGGCAGACATCCCCATCGTGGCGCTGACCGCCAAGGCCTACAGCGAGGACATCGCCGCCGCCCGCGCCGCGGGCATGAACGGCCACATCGCCAAGCCCATCAACATGAAAAACGTGATGGAGACCCTGTCCGACGTGCTGCTGAAGTGAGAACAAAACGAAAAAACCGCGTAGAGCTGTTACGCTCTGCGCGGTTTCCTTATAGGCTGTGCCTGTCACGGGGCGATGTCCACGCCCTTTTCCCGCAGGCGGCGGCGCAGCAGGGCCACATCGCCGTGGAAGACGATGCCGGGGATGCCGCAGCGCTCCGCCCCCTCGATGTTGGTGGGCTGGTCGTCGATAAAAACGCTCTCCGCCGGGTCAAAGCCCAGCAGGGAGACGGCCTTTTCATAGAATTCCCGTTCCGGCTTCATCAGCTGCCACTGGGCGGAGAGCATGATGCGCTCGCCGAAATAGGGCGCGAAGCGAAAGCGCGGCCAATATTCCCTGTGGCGGATGGAGGCGTTGGTGAGCAGGTAGAGGGTGTAGCCCTGCCCGGCCAGCTCCTGCACCAGCTCGAACATGCCGGGGACCTCCGGGCGCTCAGCGTCCCAGTGCAGCACAAGCTGCTCCGCCGCGGCGTGCAGATGGGCGGGCAGGCGGGCACAGACAGCGTCGATGGCCTGGCGCTGGGTGAAAACGCCCCGGTCCAGGCGCACCCAGTCGGCGCTGCGGAACACCTCCAGGCGCAGTGCCTCGGCGTCAGCGCCGGTGATGCCCATGCGGGCGATGAACTCCGCCGGCTCAAAGCGCACCAGCACGCTGCCCATGTCGAAGAGAATGTTGCGAATCATGGCGGATTGCCGTCCTTTCCTCATCAAAAAGAGGCCGCATCCGCGGCCTCTTTTTGGTTGAAACTCTGGGGTTTGCCGATCACAGGCCGGCCTGCTCCAGCAGACCGGGGACCTTGGACTCCCAGCCCATGGCCATGATGTGGACGCCCTGGCAGTAGTCCTTGCAGGCGCGGATGATGCGCGCAGCGATCGCCACGCCGGTGATGCCGGCCTTGGCGGCCTCCTTGTCGGCGGCCAGCTCGTTGATCATGTCCTCGGGGATGGAGATGCCGGCCACGTTCTTGTTCATGTAGCGGCACATGCCGGCGTTCTTCGGGATGACGATGCCGAGCTGCACGGGCTTGCCGAACTGCTTGGCCTTTTCCATGAAGGCGATGAACTTCTCCGGCTCATAGACGGCCTGGGTCTGGAAATACTCCGCGCCGGCCAGCACCTTGCGCTCCATCTTGGCAAGCTGCGCGTCGATGCTGTCGGAGCAGGGGGAGACCACGGCGCCCTTGGCGAACTTGGGAGGCTCGCCCACCAGCTCGTTGCCGGCCAGATCGTAGCCGCTCTCCAGGGTCTTGACGGCGTGGATCAGGGAGACGCTGTCCAGGTCGAAAACGGGCTTGGCCTGGGGATGGTCGCCCAGCTTGGTGTGGTCGCCGGTGAGCAGCAGCAGGTTCTCGATGCCGAAGGCGGCGGCGCTGAGCAGGTCGGACTGCAGCGCGATGCGGTTGCGGTCACGGCAGGTCATCTGGAAGATGGGGGTCAGGCCGGCCTCCTTCAGCTTGATGCAGGTGGCCAGAGAGCCCATGCGCATGACGGAGGACTGGCAGTCCGTGACGTTTACGGCATTGATGCCGCTGAGGAACTCCTTGGCCTCTTCGACAACGCCCTCGATGTGGCAGCCCTTCGGGGGGCCGACCTCGGCGGAGACGACAAATTCACCTTTGGCAAACAGATCAGTTACTTTCATTCTATTATTCTCCTATTCCTTTCAGAATCAGATTACTTGGAAACTTCGAGATCGGTTGCGAAGTTGCGAATCTGTACCGGGCTCTGGATGAGGTCCAGCCGGCCCAGCATTTTCAGACGCTGGTAAATGCGCTCCCAGCCGCAGTCCATGCCGGCGTCGCACTCGCACTTGCCGTTCTTGGCGCCGCCGCACTGGCCGTTCACCAGGCTCTTGGAGCAGGCGGTGATGGGGCAGATGCCGCCGGTCAGGTTCAGGTAGCACTCGCCGCACTGGTCGCAGTCATACTCCAGCGGGGTGACGCCCTGGAAGCCGGGCATGGGCAGCGTGTCGCAGCAGGCGCACACGCGCTTGTCGGCGAACATGTCTGCCACCGTCTGCACGCCCACACCGCAGGAGAAGACCAGAATGGTCTCCGCCGCGGCAATGGCGGAAGCGTGCTTTTCCAGGCGCTTGGTGAGATTTTCCACATTGCAGATGTAGTCCGTGGTGATGCAGCCGGTCAGCTTGCCGGCCTCGGCCAGCGCCTTCTGCAGCGCCTCAGCCTCGCTGACGGGGAAGTGGACCTCCTTGCAGCCGTGGCAGTTGATGACAAAGGCTTTGCCCTGGATCAGACCTTCAATGGTCTCCCTGTCTTTCAGTTGGGTAATCAGCATCTCACTTCGCCTCCTTTACCGCTTTTTTGCCGGCCTTGATCTTGCTGACCAGCGGGATCTTGGACGAGCAGATGTACTCGCAGCAGCCGCACTCCATGCAGTCGAAGATGTTCTTGGCCTTGAGGCCCTCGATGTCGCCGTCGTCCACGTACTTCTGGAAGTACAGCGGGGCCAGCTCCATGGGGCAGACGTCCACGCAGCGGCCGCACTTGATGCAGGCCACGGGCTCGGTGTGGTCCGTGTCAAAGGCGATGACGCCGTTGGAGCTCTTGAGAATAGGGACGTTCAGATCCGCCTGCGCAAAGCCCATCATCGGGCCGCCCAGCTTCACGGTCACGTCGTCGCCGGTCAGGCCGCCGCAATAGTCCACGAGGGCCTTGACGGAGGTGCCCACCTTGACGATGTAGTTGCCGGGCTTGGCAATGCGCTCGCCCGTCACGGTCACGACACGCTCGATGAGGGGCATGCCGGTACGGATGGCGTCGCAGATGGCCTTGGCGGTGCTGACGTTGCTGACCACGGCGCCGACATCCGCCGGAAGTCCGCCGGAGGGGACCTTGCGGCCCAGCACGCGCTTGATGAGCATCTTTTCAGCGCCCTGGGGGTACTTGGTGCGGGCGGTGACCACCTCGATGTTCTCAAGACCCTCGGTTTTGGCGGTCATCAGCTCGATGGCGTCGGGCTTGTTGTCCTCGATGACGATGTAGCCCTTGGGGGCGTCCACCGCCTTGAGGATGGCCTGCAGGCCGAAGATGACCTCGTCCGCCTGCTCCAGCAGGACACGGTGGTCCGCGGTGAGCAGCGGCTCGCATTCGCAGGCGTTGATGAGCACGGCGTCGATGGGCTTGCCGGGCTTCAGCTTGACATAGGTGGGGAAGCCGGCGCCGCCCATGCCGACGATGCCGGCATCGCGCACGATGTTGATGATGTCGTCCGCGTTGAGGCCGGCCAGATCGCCGTGGGGCTTCACGGTGTCAGCCAGCTCGTTTTTCTTGTCGTTCCTGATGACGACGGCCATGGCCTCGGTGCCCTGGATGGGGTGCAGGCGCGGCTCCACCGCCACGACGGTGCCGCTGACGCTGGAGTGCACCGGGGCGCTGATGAAGCCGGCGGCCTCGCCGATGATCTGGCCGACCTTCACATGGTCGCCGGCCTTGACGACCGGGTTGGCGGGGGCGCCGATGTGCTGGCCCATGGGGATGACCACCTCGTCCGGCTCCGGGAACTTCGCCAGGGCGCAGCCCTCGGCAAACTCCTTGCGCTCGGCCGGGTGAACGCCGCCGTAATAGCCGTCAAACCGGGCTTCACGGATGGACTGGACGTAGTCGTTGATGACCTTGAAGTTGATCTTGTTGTAGTCACGCAGCTGTACCGGCTGGTTCTTGAACTCCTCCAGGCGGCCCTGGGCCGTCAGGCGGGCGTTGATCTTCTCCCAGGCGCAGTCCTTGTCGGGACTGACTTCGCACTTGCCGTTCTTCGCGCCGCCGCACTGGCCGTTGACCAGGCTCTTGGAGCAGTCCACGATGGGGCAGATGCCGCCGGTGACGTTCAGATAGCACTGGGCGCAGGCGTCGCAGGCCTTTTTCGTCAGCGCCATGCCGTGGTGTCCCGTATAGTTCAGGGAGTTGGCCGCGGCGATCACGGGCAGATCCACCGCGTCCGCCATGGTCTGGACGCCCAGACCGCAGGAGATCACGACGACGTTCTCCGTGTCGTCGGGAATGGGGTTGTATTCCTTCAGCTTGCGGAGTGTCTGGGTCTTGTTGCAGAGGAAATCGAACTTGATGCTGGTGGTGATGGTCTTCCCGCTTTCTGCGGCGAAGCGCAGGAAGTCCTCACAGTCGGGCTCGTCCACGGCTTCAAATTCCTTGAAGCACTTGTTGCAGGCGATGACAAAGAAGTTGTCCTTGCCCTCCAGCTGCTGTGCAAGCTCGTCGATTCCCTTCAGCTTGTACTTGGTGTAGTTCTCCAATTTCTCACCTTCCTTATTGAATTGGGGCTATGCCGCATGGAACCGCGCTTTCGCTGCCGGCGGGTACACTCCGGCGGCGGGGCGGCATCCATAATTCGCGCTACTTTTACTATAGCATAGCTTGTGCGCCATGGCAAATACAAAATCGAAAAAAGTTGACGCACAAAGCGCTTTGCGGTAAACTGACAGTAACAAAGATTTGGAGGCGAGGGAAGATGAGCCAAACGAAGCGCCCCTCCGCGGACGAGTGGCTGCGGGAAGCGAAGGCTGACGCCGCGGCAAGCGACTGCGGCATGTTCCTGCTGCACAACGGCGTCGTGCGCCGCAGCGCCAAGGCAAAGGCCCGGGGCATGGACGCCTCCGCCGCGGACGTGACGGGCATGTACTTCTCCTACGACGCGGAAAAGACCGCCGCCGCCATCCGCAGGGCAGAGGCCATGGAGGGCATCCGCTTTGTCCGCGTCTGGCTGAACGAGGGCGAGCTGCAGGTGGGGGACGACATCATGTATGTCCTCGTCGGCGGCGACATCCGCCCGCGCGTCATCGACTGCCTGCAGGCGCTGGTGGGTGAGATCAAAAACGAGTGCGTCACGGAGACGGAGAAGCATTGACCGCGCCGCGGTCATTACCAAATAACATAGCGCGCCGCGGCAGGAGCATGATATGATGGATGCAGAACGATTGGCAGCCCTGCCGGGGCTGCTGCTGCCGTGGTATGCGCAGCATGCCCGCGCCCTGCCCTGGCGCAGCGACCGGGAGCCGTACCACGTCTGGCTTTCGGAGATCATGCTGCAGCAGACGCGGGTGGAGGCGGTGAAGGGCTATTATGCCCGCTTCCTCGCCGCGGTGCCGGACATTCCTGCGCTGGCCGCGGCCGACCCGGACGCGCTGCGCAAGCTGTGGGAGGGCCTCGGGTATTACAGCCGTGTGCGCGCGCTGCACTCCGCGGCGCAGGCGATCATGGCGCAGTATGGCGGCAGATTTCCGCAGGAGTTCGCCGAAGTGCGCGCGCTGCCGGGTATCGGGGACTATACCGCCGGGGCCATCTGCTCCATCTGCTTTGACGCACCCACCCCCGCGGTGGACGGCAACGTGCTGCGCGTCGTCGCCCGCTGTACCGGCCTGCGCGCGTGCGTGGACGAGGAGCGGACGAAGCGCGAGGTGCGCGCGGCCCTGGCCGCAGTCTATCCCGCCGGGCGGAGCGGTGACTTTACCCAGGCGCTGATGGAGCTGGGGGCGACGGTGTGCCTGCCGAACGGCGCGCCCGCGTGCCACATCTGCCCGCTGGCGGGGCGCTGCGCCGCGCGGGACGGCGGCTGGCGCAGCCTGCCCGTGCGCCGGGAGAAAAAGTCCCGGCGGCACGAGGAGCGGACCGTGCTGCTGCTGCGCTGCGACGGCATGACGGCGGTGCGCCGCCGGCCGGAGCAGGGGCTTCTGGCGGGGCTTTGGGAGTTTCCCAATGTGCCGGGCCATCTGGACCCGGCGCAGGCCGTCGCGCTGGCGGAGGACTGGGGCGTTTCGCCCCGGGAGCTGGAGCGGGAGGCGCGCCGGCACCATGTGTTCACCCATGTGGAGTGGGACATGCGCTGCTTTGTCCTGCGCTGCGCCGCGGCGCCGGAGGGCGCGCTGCACTGGGTCAGCCGGGAGGAACTGGAGCGGGAGATCGCCCTGCCCACGGCCTTCCGTATGTTCCGGGACCTGTAATCGCCGCCGCTTCGGGCGGCAGAAGAGACACACAAATGAGGATGCCTATGACACTGCTGGAAGACATCTCAAACTCCATAGAAGAGGGTAAGATCCGCCGCACGAAAGAGCTGGTGAAGCTGGCGGTGGAGGGGGGCACCAACCCCCGCACCATACTGACCGACGGGCTTTTGAGCGGCCTGAAGGCCGTGGGCCGGCGCTTTGACCGCGACAGCTTCATGGTCACGGAAATGCTGGTCTCCGCCCGCTGCATCAACGAGAGCATGGAGATCCTGAAGCCCATGCTGCTCCCCCCAGGCGGCAAGCCCATCGGCCGGGCCTGCATCGGCACGGTACGGGGCGATCTGCACGACGTGGGCAAGAACATCGTCAAGCTGATGCTGCAAAGCCGGGGCATCGAGATCGTCGACCTGGGCGTGGACGTTCCGTCCCAGGATTTCGTCCGGGCGGTGCAGGAGGACGGGTGCGAGCTGGTGTGCTGCAGCGCGCTTCTGACGGCCACGATGCCGGAGCTGGCCCGGGTGATCCGGGCGCTGCGGGAGGCCGGGGTGCGCGACAAAGTGATCGTTATGGTGGGCGGCGTGCCGGTGACGGCGGCCTACGCCAGGCGCATCGGCGCGGACATCTATTCCGAGGACGGCTTCGCCGCCGCGGAAAAGGCGGAGGCGGCTCTGCGGGAAATGCACAGCCGCCGGAAATCGGACTGAGTTAAAAAAGGAGGAGCGCAAAATGCAGGATCTGAAAGCACTGGCAAAAGAATGCGGCTTCACCGTCGCGGAAGACTTGGACCCGAAAACGCTGAAATTTCTGCCGGAGGTCCGGGACATGTGCGCGGCGGACAAATGCCGCCACTATAACCGCAGCTGGGCCTGCCCGCCCGCCTGCGGCACGCTGGAGGAATGGCGGGAGAAGGCGGGAAAATTCTCCAAGGGCATTTTGATGCAGACCGTGGGGGACATCGAGGACACCCTGGATTTTGAGGCCATCATGCAGATCGCCCAGGACAACGCCGAGCATTTCAACAAGCTGGTGGACGCGGTGATCGACACGCACCTGGACTGCCTGCCGCTGTCGGTGGGCGGCTGCACCCGCTGCAAGACCTGCACCTATCCGGACGCGCCCTGCCGTTTTCCGGACCGCTGCTTCTCCTCCATGGAGGCCACGGGGCTGATGGTGAACCAGGTCTGCTCCGACAACGGCGTGCCCTATAACTACGGCAAGGGCAAGATGGCCTACACCTCCTGCCTGCTCTACAACGAATAAGGCCATGGAGCACAACGTCACTCTGATGGACGGCGCCACGGGCACCCGCCTGTGGGCGCTGGCGGAGGCCGCGGGCTATGCGCGCGCCTCGGTCTGGACCTATAATCTCACCCACCCGGAGCTGGTAAAAAGCGTGGCGGAGGAATACATCGCCGCCGGGTCGCGGCTTTTGTGCGCCAACACCTTTGCGGCCAACGGCCCGGAGGTGGCGCGCGTCCCCGGCATGAATGTCCAGGAGGTGGTGGCCGCCGGGGTGCGCATCGCCAGGGAGGCCGCCGCGGCTGCGGCATCGCCGGTGGACGTGGCGCTGGACGTGGGGCCGCTCACGGCGATGCTGGAGCCCTTCGGCGACCTGACGGCGGCGGAGGCCGGGCAAATCTTCGCCGAACTGCTCGCCGCCGGGACGGACGCCGGGGCGGACTGCATCTTTCTGGAGACCTTCACCAGCCTGGAGATGCTGCGCATCGCGCTGGCGGAGGCGAAGCGCTTTTCCCTGCCGGTGCTGTGCTCCATGAGCTTTGACAAAAGCGGGCGCACGCTGATGGGCGACAGCGTAGCCGACATCTGCGCTGCGCTGGAGGCCGGGGGCGCCGACGCCGTGGGGATGAACTGCTCCTTCGGCCCGGCCGCCGCCGTGGCGGTGATCCGGGACTTTGCCGCGCACACGCGCCTGCCGCTGATCTTAAAGCCCAACGCCGACGTGGGCGCGGAGGAATTTGCCGCGCTCCTGGCCCCGGTGCTGCCGCTGGTCCACTATGCCGGCGCCTGCTGCGGCTCGGACCCGGACTACATCCGGGCGATCGCAAAGCGGATCTGAACAGAAACCGAAACTCCCCGCAGCACGAAGGCTGCGGGGAGCTTCAGACTGTAGACAAACCCTGTTTTGTAAAGGAAACGTTTTGCATGGGGGGGTGTGAGGGGGGACGGGAGTCCCCCTGCACGTTCAATCTTCGCAAAAACCGGAACATTTTTCAATGTTTCGGTTTTTGTTTTGTCAGTATTTGCCGTAGTCCCGCACGGTGCGGAACATGGCCTCCACGTTCTCCGGCTTGCAGTCGCCCACCAGGCTGCTCTTGGCCTGGAAGATGAAGCCGCCGCCGGCGGCGCAGTCGTCCAGCATCTTTTTGCACGCGTCCGTCACCTGCTGCACCGTGCCGAAGGTCAGAAGCGTGTTGTCAAAGCCGCCGGTGATGCAGGCCACGTCGCCCAGCACCTTTTTCGCAAGGTCCATGGGCGTGTCCTCAAAGCGGTAGAGCACCTTGCCGCGCGGCACGTCGCGCAGATGCTCCAGCCGGGTGGAATAGCGCCCCTCACAGAAGACGCTCGGCACCATGCCCACGTCCACGATGGCCTGGATGATCTCCTGCAGATGGCGCCAGTAGAACTTCACATAGGTCTCGTCGCCCATGAAGCCGTCCAGCCCCTTGTGCAGCATCATGTGCACCAGCTTGCCGCTTTTGCTGCCGTCGGGGTTCATGTGCCGGATCTGCTCCAGCATCAGCTCCTGCCGCTCGTCGATGTAGTGCTCCACCTCGTCGGCGTGCTCGTACAGGTCGGTGAGGCTGAGCAGCGTGCCGCGCAGCTCGTCGCTGTAGTCGTCAAAGGGAACGCTGGCCCGGCCGCCGCCGGTCTGCGGAAAGCCGAGCTGGGCGATCTCCTTCATCATCTCGCCCCGGCGGCGGGCATTTTCGCGGAAGAGGTCGTCGATCTCCCAGAAGGTGCGGAGCATCTCCCGCATCTCCGGCGAGGAGAAGGCGGAGATGAGCGGGCGCAGCTGCCCGCCGTGGGACTGGGGGATCTCCAGACGGCGCAGCGGCTCGGCCAGGCGGGAGAGGCTTGGCATGCTCTTTCGCAGCGCCCAGCCCGTCCGGTCGGAGAAGAACCAGTCAAATTCCTCCTCCTCCAGAATGGGGAACTCCACGAACTGCATCAGCGAGTTTTCATCCAGCTTCGTGCCGGGACGGCCCGCCCAGTCGATGAACTTCGGCCCCAGCTTTTCAAAGGCCCGGCCCAGCCCCGCCAGGTGGTCCGGCCCGGTGGAGCAGTCGGGGTCGTAGTCCAGGAGATAGCGGATAATGGAGTTTTTTTGTTTTTCCAGGGTCTCGTCATAGATGACCTCGGCCATGGTGTAGCCGGCGTGGACCACGGCGTAAATGTTGCCGAGGACATGGATCGGCACC
Organism: Oscillospiraceae bacterium; assembly: GCA_015068365.1. Classification (GTDB taxonomy): domain Bacteria; phylum Bacillota; class Clostridia; order Oscillospirales; family Oscillospiraceae; genus SVKR01. The sequence goes on along the minus strand of SVKR01000180.1, from coordinate 14,115 downwards.
CGATCCCCTTCGCGCAGGGCCAGCGCGGCCTCATTCCGGGCGTTTTTTTCCGCCAGACGGCGCTTTGCCTCTTCTGTCATATCAGTTTCCCCCTCAAAGTTCACAGTTAAAAAAATTAAACTATTATATGTGAATTAAATCACGATATGCCGGACTTTGCAAGTGGCGGGCACGGAGAAAACGCGGGGGCGTTTTTGTTCAGTCTGCCATAGAGGGAAAGAAAAACAGGAATCCCCGCGCCCTTGGGCGCGGGGATTCATAATTGCGGTATGGGACAGTGCTCAGTCGCTGAAAAGCCGGTCGACGTAGGCCTTGTCCTGCTTTTTGGTAAAGGCGCTGATGATGGGCGTCAGGATCAGGGGCAGGACAGTGGCGATGGCGCAGGCATTCACCGTGGTGCACCAGCGGGCAATGGAGGGGACGGCGCTCTTGACCAGGGTGGGGATCAGCACGGCGCAGCCGAGGCCGATCAGACTGCCGGCGATGGCGCCGGCCTTGGTGACGCGGCGGCTCATCGTGCCGTAGACATAAGGCGCGAGGAAGAAGCCGGAGATGGCGCCCCAGGCCAGAGACTGGATGGAGGAGATGACACCCAGGTTCAGCAGCGCCAGCACCAGTGCGGCCAGCACGAAGAAGAGCGTGCACACGCGCAGCATCGTGGTGGTCTTTTTCTCGTCCAGGTCCTTCATGCAGTAGCCCTTGAGGATGTCCATGCCCAGCGCGGCGGAGGAGGTGAGCACCAGGCCGGCCAGGGTGGACATGGAGGCGGAGAGCACCAGCAGCAGGATCAGGGACAGGCAGAGCTGGCCGCCCAGGCCGCTGCCGAAAATGCGGGTCAGCAGGTCGGGGACCAGGACGTTGGTGCCGCCCTCCGGCAGGGTGTCATAGAACAGGTGGATGAAAAGGCCGGGCACGTGTACGCCGGTGATGATGATGAAGCCCAGAATCGTGCAGACGATGGCGCCGATGCGCACCTGCTTGGCGTCCCGGATGGCGAAGAACTTGGTGGCCATCTGCGGCAGGCCGCTGGGGGCCCAAGAGGTCATCAGCACGAAGGGGATGATGCCCATCAGCAGTCCCCAGTTGCCGCCCATGCCGAAGCTGGCGATCTCGGCGCCGGTGGCCTCCACGCCGGCGGTGTTGGTGAACGGCCCCAGCTCGCGCAGGCGCTGCATGCCGGCGGCCAGACCGCCGACCTCCTTGGCGCTGACGGTGGCCACGGCAAGGATGATGCCGCCGATGACCATGATGCCGCCCTGAATGACGTCGATCTTCGCGGCGGCCTTATAGCCGCCCACCACCAGGTAGACCGCGGCCAAAATCGCCATGGCGATCACGGCGCCGAGGTAGGGCAGGCCGAAGACGCGGGTGAACATATAGGACAGGCTGGAGAACACCGCAGCGGTGTAGGGAATCATGAAGATGAACATGACGATGCTGCCCACCAGCTTGAAAAACTCGGACTGATAGCGGGCGCGCAGGAAATCCGGCAGGGTCTGCACATTGAGCTTCTCGCTCATGCTGCGGCTTCTGGCGCCGAGGCAGAACCACATGAACACGATGCTGAGCAGCACGTTGCCCCAGGCGTTCCACATGGCGCCGATGCCCCAGTCCCAGCCGATCTTGCCGGCGTTGACCATGCACACGCCGGAGATGTAGGTGGCGGCAAAGGAAAACGAGGTGATGACCGGGCCGATGCTGCGCCCGCCCAGCAGATAGGCGTCGCCGCCGCCGGCGCTGTCCCTGCGGGAGCGCAGGCCGACCACGAGGATGAAGACAACATAAGCCGCGACAAAAAGATATTTGATGATTGCCATGACAATGTCCTCCTGTATGTATGAATCCCTGTGTTATTCCTTGTCGGGGAAGGTGCGCGCGGTCTCCTCGCCCCGAAGGACGCGGAGCACGCCTTCGGCCAGAGACTGCATTTCGTTTTCGCCGGGCATGACGGTGACCGGGGCGATCCAGTCCACCATGGGGACGATCATGCCGGTGAAATAGTCGCTGAAGGCGATGCCGCCGGTGAGGATGATGGCGTCGACCTTGCCGTTGGCCACGGGGGCCAGCTTGCCGATGCTCTTGGCCACGTTGACGGCCATGGCCTCGTAGATGAGTTTGGCCTGCTCGTCGCCGGAGGAGATCATCTCCTCCACCTTGCGGCTGTCGTTGGTGCCCAGCCAGGCCACCAGACCGCCGTCGCCCTTGATGAGCTTGCGGACGCCGTGGCTGTCGATCTCGCCCCGGTCGATCATGTCCAGGACGAAGGACACCGGCAGCAGACCCGCCCGCTCCGGGGCGAAGGGGCCGTCCTCGTCGGAGACCATGTCGATGATGGTGCCGTCGCGGTGCAGGCTGACGGTGATGCCGCCGCCCAGGTGCGCGACGATGATGGTCTTCTCCTTGTAGTCCCAGCCGTTCTGCCGGCAAAGGCGCAGCGCCGCGGCGCGCATGTTCAGGTTGTGGATCAGCGCCTGGCGGGGCAGGGCGGGCACGCCGGAAACCCGGCAGACGGGCAGCATCTCGTTGACGGACACGGCGTCGTAGATGTAGGAGGGGATGCCGTGCTCGTGCTCGATGCGGTTGGCCAGCAGCGCGCCCAGAAGCGAGGCGTGCTGGTCCAGGGGATGGGTGCGGATGACCTGCTCCATGGCGTCGTCCACCTCATAGGCACCGGAGTGCAGCGGCGCGATCGGGCCGCCCCGGGCGGCAACGGCGTCCAGGTCGGAAAAGCGGAGGCCGTGGTCCTTCAGCGCCTTGCAGATGAGGTCATAGCGGAAGTCCAGCTGGTCGCAGATCCGGTCAAAGGCGCCCAGCGCGTCCCGGTCGTGGGACAGGCTTTCGTGCCACTGCTCCTGATCGCCGTCGAAGTAGGCGATCTTGGTGGAGGTGGAGCCGGGGTTGATGACAAAGATCTTCTCCATCGCCTTACGCCTCCGGCCGGGACGCGGCGGCGGCCAGGATGATGCTCATGCGCTTTTCCTCGGCGCTGGAGCCGCGGCTGGTCAGCACGATGGGGCAGCGCGCGCCGGCGATGAAGCCGGCCATTTTCGCGCCGGAGAAGCACACCAGCATCTTGCCCATGATGTTGCCGGCGTGGATGTTGGGGGCCACCAGCACGTCGCAGTCGCCGGCGATGGGGCTTTCGTAGCCCTTGAAATCGGCGATGGACTTGTCGATGGCGCAGTCAAAGGAGATGGGGCCGTCCACGATGCAGCCGGAGATCTCGCCGCTGCGGTTCATCTCCGCCAGGGCCTGGGCGTCCAGCGTCTCGGGCATTTTGGGGTTGGGCTTTTCGGCGCAGGCCAGCACGCCCACCTTCGGGCAGTCATAGCCCAGCTTGTGCAGCACGGCGACCGTGTTTTCGATGATGCCCTTCTTCTGCTCCAGCGTGGGGTAGGTGACCATGCCGCCGTCCACGGGGGCGAGGATCTTGTGATAGGCGGGCACCTCAAACAGCGTCACATGGCTCATGATGGCGCCGGGCACGCCCAGGCCGTGCTCCTTGTTGACGACGGCCTTGAGGATCACCTTGGTGTCCACCTTGCCCTTCATCAGAAAATCGGCCTTGCCCTCGCGCACCAGGGCCACGGCGGTCTCGCAGGCGGCGACCTCCTCCGGCGCGTCATAGATGTCGGCGTCCGGCACGGTCTCGCCCATTTCAGACAGAATCGACAGGATTTTTGCCTTGTCGCCCACCAGAATGGGGCGCACCAGCCCCTCCGCCCGGGCGGCCAGCGCGGCCTCCAGCGTGTGGGGGTCCGCCGCCACGGCGACTGCCATGGCGCGCGCTTCGGCGCTGCCCTTGACCAGCGCCTCCAGCTGGGAAAAACTTGTCAAAACCATTCTGCGTTCCATTCCGGCCGCGCAGCCGATCAGCGGCCGGTGATCCTTTCTCTCAAAATATAAATAATTGTAGCATGGCCCCGGACGGAAAGCAATAGCATTCACGCCAAAAGAATCACAAATTTATACAGAAAAATATAGTCAACTTTTGGACTGTTTGCGAAAAGGGCGTATTCATGGGGATTTTCCATTGACTTTTCATGGGAGAAGTAATACCATATTTTCAATCAGAGGGAAGCGGGGAGCGGCCATGAAGCTGACGGACGCGGTCGGGGATCGTTCAAATTATGTGTTTTTCGGCGAGGCCGGCTGCGGCAAGAGCGAGATCGCCGTCAACCTTGCCCTGGCCCTGGCTGCCGAGGGGCGCAGACCGGTCCATTTTTTTGACCTGGACATGACCAAGCCCCTGTTCCGCTCCCGCGACGTGGCGCAGACCATGCGCGACGGCGGCGCGACTGTGCATTTTGAGCAGCAGTTCATGGACGCGCCCACCCAGGTGGGCGGCCCTTCCGTGGCGCTGCGCAGCGCGGAGTGCTATACGATCCTGGACGTGGGCGGCGACTACATCGGCGCCGGGGCCGTTGGCATGTACGCCCCGCTTCTGCGCCAGAGCGACACGGCGGCATTTTATGTGGTGAATCCCTACCGCCCCTGGTCCATGGAACTGCGCCACATCGACGGCGTGCTGGGCCAGGTGCTGGGCGCGGCCCATCTGCCGCTGGAGGCGATGACTTTCATCGGCAATCCCAATCTGGGCATGGCCACCACCCGTTCGGATGTCAGCGAGGGGCTTGCCCGCCTGCGGGAGACCCTGGGGGAGTATGTGCCCATCCCCTTCGCCTGCGTGCAGGAGGCGCTTTGGCCGATGGAGGACGGCGAAACGCCCCTGGTGCCCATCCGGCTCTATCTCACCTATCCATGGGAACAAACCATTTGACGATAATAAGGAGACAGGTCTATGAAAATCAACGTGGTAAAGGAGCGATGCAAGAGCTGCGGCTATTGCATCAAATTCTGCCCGAAGAACGTCCTGGAACTCGGCACGGAGGTCAACTCCAAGGGCTATGAGTACGTCCAGGCCGTGCGGGTGGAGGACTGCGTCGGCTGCTGCATCTGCGGACGGATGTGCCCGGACGGCGCCATTGAGATCTATAAGGACTGAGGAGGCAGCGATGGCTAGAGTATTTATGAAGGGCTGCGAGGCCATGGCCGAGGCAGCCGTACGCGCCGGATGCCGCTTTTTTGCCGGCTATCCCATCACCCCGCAAAATGAGATTCCCGAATACATGTCCCGCCGTCTGCCCGAGGTGGGCGGCCATTTCGTCCAGGGCGAGAGCGAGGTCGCTTCCGTGAACATGGTCTACGGCGCAGCTTCTGCCGGCACCCGCGCCATGACCAGCTCCTCCAGCCCCGGCATCGCGCTGAAGAGCGAGGGCATCAGCTACTGCGCCGCGGCGCGCATCCCCATCGTCTACATCAACGTCGCACGCGGCGGCCCCGGCGTCGGCTCCATCCAGCCGGCCCAGATGGACTATATGCAGGCCACCAAGGCCAGCGGCAACGGCGGCTTTGAGATGCGCGTGTTCGCGCCTTCCACCGTGCAGGAGGCCGTTGACTTCACCTACCGCGCCTTCGACCTGGCGGATCAGGACCGCAACCCGGTGCTGATCCTGGCCGACGGCGTCATCGGCACGATGATCGAGCCGGTGGTGCTGCCGGAGATGCGCAGCGACGAGGAGGTCGCCGCCATCAAGGCCGGCAAGCGCAGCTGGGCCTGCATCGGCCACAGCCTGAGCGAGCCGCGCGCCTGGATCCAGCCCGGCAACTGGTCCACCGCCGCCATGCAGCAGTGCAATGAGGACGCGGCGGCGCTGTACGCCAGCTGGCAGCCGGAATGGGAGAGCCGCTGGCTGAAGGATGCCGACGTGGTCATCACCGCTTACGGCATTTCCGCCCGCATCGCGGAGAGCGCGGCGGCCCTGCTGCGCAAGGAGGGCATCAAGGTCGGCCTTGTGCGCCCCATCACGGTGCACCCGTTCCCCTTCGCCGCCTATGACGAGATCGACTACAGCAAGGTCAAGGCGGTGCTGGACGTGGAGATGAGCATCCCCGCGCAGTTTGTCAAGGACGTGGAGGCGGCCGTTCACGGACGCTGCGGCATCGAGACCTGTCTGTGCTCCGGCGGCAACATCATGAGCCGCGAGGCCATCATGGACAGCGTCAGACGGATCATGGAGGGCAAGTGAAATGGAACTGCTTTATAAGAGAACCCAGACCATCCAGGAGGACAAGGTCTCCGGCTTTTGCCCCGGCTGCATGCACTCGACCGTCATCAAGCTCATCGGCGAGGTGCTGGAAGAGATGAACGTGGTGGACCGCACCGCCTGCGTGCTGGGCATCGGCTGCTGCGGACTGCACATGGACTACATGGCCTATGACAACATCACCGCGCCCCACGGCCGCGCCTGCGCCGTGGCCACGGGCATCAAGCGCACCAACCCCGACACCCTGGTCTACACCTATCAGGGCGACGGCGACTTCGCCTCCATCGGCCTGGCCGAATCTGTCTCCGCGGCCAACCGGGGCGAGAACATCTCCGTCATCTTCATCAACAACGGCATCTACGGCATGACCGGCGGCCAGATGGCCCCCACCACGCTTCTGGGCATGAAGGCCAGCACGGCGCCCTTCGGCAGAAAGGCGGAGGAGCACGGTTATCCCATGCACATGTGCGAGATCCTGGACCGCCTGGAGGCCCCGGCCTATCTGGTGCGTACCAGCTGCAACAACCCCGCCAACGTCACCAAGACCAAAAACGCCATCAAGAAGGCGTTTACCAACCAGCTGGAGGGCAAGGGCTTTTCCATGGTGGAGATCGTCACCGGCTGCCCCACCAACTGGGGCATGGACGCGCTGCAGTCCCTGGAGTACATCGAAGAGAAGATGCTCAAGGAGTTCCCGCTCGGCGTGATCCGGGACCGCTGAAGGAGGTAAAACGGATATGGAAACCAATCTTTGCGTCGCCGGCTTCGGCGGACAGGGCGTCATGACCCTGGGCAAGTTCCTGGCGGAGAGCGTGTGCAGCTCCACCGATAAAAACGTCACCTTCTTCCCCTCCTACGGCGCGGAGCAGCGCGGCGGCACCGCCAACTGCTATGTGGTCATCTCCGATGAGAAGATCGGCGCGCCCCTGGGCACCAGCCAGGACGACGTGATCGTGATGAACGGCGCGAGCCTCAACAAGTTCCTGAGCTATGTCAAGCCGGGCGGCACGCTGTTCATCAACAGCTCCATCGTCTCCGACGACATCCCCCGCGACGACATCAAGGTGGTCAAGGCCCCGGTGACGGAGCTGGCGCTGGAGATGGGCAACAGCAAGGTGCTGAACATCATCATGCTGGGCGTCTACGTCGGTTACAAGGGCGAGATCGACCCGGCCATCGTCTGGGGCACCATCGAGCACAAGCTGGCCAGCAAGGCCAAGCTGCTGCCGCTGAACAAGCAGGCCTTTGAAAAGGGCCTGGAGATCGGGCGCAGCCAACGGTAAATAACCAAAAAAAGGGCGCGGACGGCGCGTAAAGCCGTCCGCGTCTTCTTTCATGCATGTGAAATGCGCAGGAAGCCGCCGTTGACATCATTCTGTTAATGTGTTAGTGTAGCAGTGCGGCACAATCGGGGCGAAAGGGGATCGCTGCCCCGTGATTGCTGCGAAATAATCACATGAAAGAGAGAGAGAACGGAATGAGGAATATGAAGCGTCTCATGTGCCTTCTGCTTGCTGCCGCGCTGTGCCTGAGCCTGTGCGCCTGCGGCGGCAGCACGTCTGCGGAACCGACCGCCCCGCCCCCGGAAACCGCGCCGCCGGCGCCGACCGCTGCCCCGGAGCCCACGCCGCAACCAACGCCGGCCCCCACGCCGGAACCGGAAGAGAAGCAGCCGGATTTTTCGGCGTTTGCCGGCTGCTGGAAATATGACGCCAAGCCGTTCTATCTGCAGATCGAGGCCGACGGCACGTGGCGCCTTGTGAACCTCTACGGTACAGACGTCGACAGCGGCGTTCTGGAAGCGGACGGCGACGCCGCCGTGCTCATGACGAACGGCACGCCCTTCACCACCCTGCGGCGCATCGTCGGCGGCGCCAGCGACGCCGACGGCAACACGCTGACTGCGGCGGACGAGATGCTTCTGCTGCCCGCACTCTCCGATCCGCTGGATCGCACCGTAAGCTTTCCGGGCAGCTTTTCCTCCGTTTCGATCGCCTATCCCCGCACGATGACGGTGGATGTCCGCAGCGACTTTGATTGTGCGCTGAGCTTCAACGCCGCGCTGGAAAAGGGCACGGACGACTATTACAGCAATATCATGATCGCCTTCCAGCACATCGACGGCTATGACTCCTATATGACCCAGGGCGCCGCGACTGCCCAGCGTCATCTGAAGGACCTCCTGGATCGGATATCCTCTGCCATTTTTGGCAGCAAGCTGCTGCAGTGCTTCGGCACGGATTTTAAGGACGGCGGCAGCTATTACAGCATGACCTCCTTCCTGTGGCTGGACAGCAGCATTTTTACGCCCAGCCCCTCCCAGCCTGTGCGCGGCTGTCTGGAGGTGCGCTATTACGGCCCCACCGGCTACGTGGTCTATGCGATGACTGTGGCGCTGGAAAGCCGGATCTACAACTACTTTGAGCTGTGCAACCGTATGATGGACAGCTGCACCTATGGCGGCGGCTGGTCCACCGCCCCCAAGCCCGTGCCCGCCCAACCGGCGCAGCAGTCCGATTCCGGCGATTACGGCACGCCGTATTACTGGTATGATTCCGACGGCGACGTCTGGTACTGGAACGGCTACAGCAACGAGTTCATCGGCTTCGGCGACGACTATTACATCGACGACGACGGCAACTTCTATGAGTCCAACGACGCCGGATGGGACTATGAGGAATACAATGACTACGATCCCTGGTCCGACCCCGGCGATACCTGGGACGACTGGTCCGACCCCGGCGATACCTGGGACGACTGGTCCGATCCGGGCGACACCTGGGACTGGTGATCCGGCGCGTCCGGCGGGCAGAGGCGCAGCGCGCCTCTGCCCGCCGACCCGCGCTTTTTTTACAAAAAGAACCAGACCCCTTGTTTTTTCCGGGCAACTGCTATATTATAATTTCGAATGATTTCGAAAGCGTCGCTTTCGGAGAGAAAAGAAGAGATTTGGAGGAATCAACGTTATGGACAAGAAACGCGAGCATCTTGGAAGCCGTCTGGGCTTCATTCTGCTCAGCGCTGGCTGCGCCATCGGCTGCGGCAACGTCTGGAAGTTCCCGTGGATGACGGGCCAGTTCGGCGGCGGCGGCTTTGTGCTGGTCTATATCATCTGCCTGCTGATCCTGGGCCTGCCCGTCATGGTCATGGAGTTCGCTATGGGCCGCGCCAGCCAGGCCAGCCCCATCGGCATGTATCAGAAGCTGGAGAAGCCCGGCAGCAAGTGGCACATCCACGGCTGGTTCGCCCTTCTGGGCAACGTGGCCCTGATGGCATTCTACACCGTGGTCACCGGCTGGATGATCTATTACTTCTGGCGCTTCCTGACCGGGCAGAACGCTGAACTCGTTTATGTTGAGGGGGTCTCGAATCCCTTCGTCTCGATGATCACGAATCCCGGTGTCAACGTCATCTTTCTGGCCATCGCCGTGGTCGTCGGCTTCGGCATCCTGTGCTTCAACCTGCAGGGCGGCCTGGAGCGCGTGACCAAGTATATGATGGTCATCCTCTTCATCCTGATGATCGTGCTGGGCATCCGCAGCGCCACGCTGCCGAACGCCATCGAGGGCCTGAAGTTCTATCTGGTGCCTGATTTCAGCAAGATCAACGGCAGCGTCATCGTCGGCGCCATGAACCAGGCCTTCTTCACGCTGAGCCTTGGCATCGGCTCCATGGCCATCTTCGGCAGCTACATTAATAAAGAGCGCTCGCTGATGGGCGAGAGCGTCAACGTCATCATCCTCGACACCGTGGTCGCCCTCATGGCCGGCCTCATCATCTTCCCCGCCTGCACGAGCTACAACGTCCCTGTGGGCGCTGGCCCCGCGCTGCTGTTCAACACCATGTCGACGGTTTTCAACAACATGGCCGGCGGCCGCTGGTGGGGCACGCTGTTCTTCCTGTTCATGGTCTTCGCCGCCTTCTCCACCGAGCTGGCCGTGTTCGAAAACATCCTTGCCATGGTCCGCGAGAAGACCGGTTGGTCCCGTCCCAAGGGCAGCGTCGTCTGCGGCGTCGTGATCTTCCTGCTGGCTCTCACCACCGCCCTGGGTTACAGCAAGTTCAGCTTCCAGCCCTTCGCGGAGGGCAGCGCATGGCTCGACTTCTGGGATTTCATCGTCTCCACCAACCTGCTGCCGCTGGGCGCTCTGATCTTTGCCCTGTTCTGCTGCAACAAGTTCGGCTGGGGCTGGGATAACTTCGTGGCCGAGGCCAACGCCGGCGTGGGCCTCAAGGTCAAGCCCTGGATGAAGCCCATCTTCCGCTATGTCGTCCCCGTGGTCGTGGCCTTCCTTTACATCTATGGCCTGGTGACCTTCGCCTGGAAGTAAGACAAAACCGAATCAGACAAAAAATCGCCCGGTTCCGTCGGAACCGGGCGATTTCTGTATTGCATTGCCGCTTTTTTATTTTGTCGTGACCAGCATGGTGCGGGTGGCATCGTCATAATCCACGCCGAAGCCGAAGGCCGTGCCCATGTCGCGCAGCTTCAGAAAGTTGTTGCCGCCGATGTTGTAGACGTTGTCGAAGTAAACGATCTCGCCGTTCAGGCGGATGCCCTGCATGGTCGGAATGGCCGATTCGCTTTTGTCCGCGCCGATGGCCAGGTCGCCCGCCTGGGCGGCGTAGGGCGCGCCAGTGGTGATGAGCACCAGCCCCGCGTCCGCGTCATAGTCCACGTCGAACTGGGCCGCGCTGCCGCTGAGCAGCGCCGCGATGGAGCGCAGCTTGAAATAGTTGCTGCCGCCGATGTTATAGATCTCCGCGGCGTACTCCACGCCGTCCACCGTCAGGCGCTGGTTGGTAGGGATGGCGCCGTAGGAGTCGAACACGTCCAGCTGGCCGAAGTCGGGGTAGAGGCGAAACTGCAGCTCGTGCCAGGTGCCGTCCCCGGTGCAGTGGAAGCTGACGGCGAAGGGCTCCGCGTATTGCGCAAGCGGCAGAGTGAAGCTGCCGTCCGGCGCACGCTGCGCCACGGCATTCGCCGCTGCGGCGAAGGACCGGCCAAGGAAGGCCAGGTCGGCATCGGCGCGGTTTAGGGTGAACACCAGGTCCGTCCGGCCTTCGGTCTCCTCCAGCCAGATTGCGGTTACTTGATCGGACGAGCTGTAGTTGATGACGTCCAGCTGCGTCCTGCCTGTCTGCCCGGCCAGGGCCGGGGCGCTCAGGGCCAGCGCCAGCAGCAATGCCGGCACCAGGGCGAAAAAGGCTTTCTTACGCATGGAATCCATTCCTTTCCACGGCCGCCGTACGCGGCCTTCGTCTTGCCCGCTGCGGCGGCCAGAGCGCTTGCGCTGAGCGTTGCGCTGGCCTCAGTGACGGCGCCGGAGGCGTCCGTCTTCACCTCGCCCACGCTGCCATCGGCTTTGGTGGTGACTTTGTCGGTGCCGCCGTCCTTGACCTTGATGGGGGCCACAGGCAGCAGCTTGCCGCACTTGTCCTTGGACAGTGACCGGATCGCTCGGGACTCTCACCCGATTCCCTTTTACCGCGCGCTTTCTTGCGCGCGCACTGCGGAGGTATGGATTGTGAATGGCAGTTTGCCGGCGGGGGACAGGCCCGGTCGTGTGTCAGACTGTACTGTTCGCTCCTTCCTGCAAAATCCCCAGGCGCTCCGCCGTTTCCAGCAGCGCTGCGATGCGCGCGTTGCAGCTGCCGACGGGGACGCCGGCGTTGATGACGCGCCTGCACCGGCGCAGCAGCGCCTCGGCCCGCGCAAAGGCGGCGTCGCCGATGGGTTCAAACGCCCGCTCGGTGACCACCTCGGCGGCCAGCGCCCGGGCAATGGGCAGTTCCAGATCGTTTTCGTAGAGGATGCCCGCGTAAAACGGGGTATTCTCCTTTTGCAGGCGGCGGAACAGCGGTATGCCGCAGCCGCCGCCGGAGATGACAAAGGTTTCCGCCGTGCCGCTGGGGGCGGGCAGCTCCACGCTGCCGTAGGCCAGGTTGTAGGTGCCGGCGGTGATGCCGTAAAGCTCCGCGATGATGCCCTCCCGGAAGATCTCGTCCGGGGTGCCGAAGTGGGAGATCACGTCGCCGTGGACGCACATGATCTTGTCCGAGACCTTTTGGGCCAGGTCGATCTCATGCAGGCTCATGATGACGGTGATGCCCTTTTCCTTGGCCATGGAGCGCAGGATGCTCAGCAGCTCCAGCTTGTGGCGGATGTCCAGAAAGCTGGTGGGCTCGTCCAGCACGATGATCTCCGGCTCCTGGCAGATGGCGTGGGCCAGCAGCACACGCTGGCGCTGCCCGTCGCTGATGGCGGTGAAGTCCTTCTCCGCCAGCTCATAGGCGTGGACCCGTTCCATTGCCGCGCGGATCTTCTCATGGTCGTCGGGGGAGAGCAGGCCCAGCGTGTTCGTATAGGGATAGCGGCCGGTGGCCACCACGTCCCAGCAGGTCAGAAGCTCGCCCTTGATGCGCTCGGTCAGCACCACGGCCAGCTTCTGGGAGAGCTGCTTGAAGCTCATGGCGTTCACCGAGGCGTCGGCGATGTAGGCGTCGCCCCGGAGCATGGAAAGGTGCTTGGTGATGCTCTTCAGAATCGTGCTCTTGCCGGAGCCGTTGGGGCCGATCAGCGTCAGAATGTCGCCGGCGGCGAGGGAGATGTCGATGCTGTGGATCAGGGGCTTGCCGTTATAGCCCACGTCCAGGTCGGCGGTGCGGAAGTAGAAATCGCTCACGTTGCCCGCCTCCTCACATCTTGCCGCTGTGGCGGCGGATCAGCATCCAGATGACCACGGGCGCGCCGAAAATGGCCGTGACCGTGCTGATGGAAAGCTCCGTCGGCGCAAAGGCCGTGCGGGCGATGTAGTCGCAGAAAAGGCAGAACACCGCCCCGCCCAGAAAGCAGCTGGGGATGACCACGATGGGCTTGGCGGTTTTCAGCAGCAGCTTCACCAGATGGGGCACCGCGATGCCGACGAAGGAGATCGGTCCGGCAAAGGCGGTGACGCAGCCGGCGATGAGGCTGGACATGAGGATCAGCACCACGCGAAAGCGCTTGACGTTGACGCCCATGCTCTGGGCATAGCTCTCGCCCATCTGGTAGGCGCTGATGGGCTTGCTCATGAAGAACACCACCACCAGGCAGACGCCGATGATGAGGGTGAACACGCCCACGTTGCTCCAGGTGGTGCCGGAAAAGCTGCCCTGGGACCAGCCGTGCAGGTTCACGATGTCGCTGTCCTTGGCAAAGGTGATGAGAAACTCCGTGATGGCCGAGCAGATGTAGGAGATCATGATGCCCGCCACCAGAAGCATGCTCATCTGCCGGATGCTGCGGGCGGCCAGAAGCACAAAGCCCATGGCGATCAGCGCGCCGACGAAGGCGGCGATCACCATCATCCAGGAGGAGATGAAGGCCACGTAGCGCAGCGCCACGATCATCACCAGCGCCACGATGAGCTTCGAGCCGGAGGAGATGCCCAGCACGAAGGGTCCGGCGATGGGGTTGCCGAAGAAGGTCTGCATCAGAAAGCCGGAGAGGGCCAGCCCGCCGCCCAGCACGGCCGCGGCGCAGATGCGGGGCAGGCGCAGGTTCCAGACGATGCCCACCTGGGTGGAGTCGCCCGCGCGCCGGAAGATGATGCGGGCGATGTCCGGCACGGAGATGTGCACGCTGCCGGTGTTGATGTTCCACACCACCAGCGCCGCCAGGGCGATCAGCAGCCCGACGATGACGCCGGCGTAGCGCGCCCGGGCCACGTTGGCCGATATGCTGTCCCCGGCGGGGGAGGGTTGTCTGCTTGCGCCCATAGGCTCACTCCAATCGGAAGATATAGTCGAGATCGCTGCCGTCGGTCTTGCCGGAGAAGATTTTGTTCATCTCCTCGATGATGGTGCCCATTTTGTCCGTCTGCTGGAACATGCTCTCGGTGGTGCACCAGGCGCTGCCGGACTTCACGGCCTTGAAATCCGCCAGCACGGGGCTCAGGCCGGTGAGGTCGTCCAGCGTGTGCAGCTGGGCGGCGATGGAGCAGTTGTAGATGATGATGTCCGCGTT
>SVKR01000179.1 GCA_015068365.1 Oscillospiraceae bacterium | reverse complement strand
CGCAGGCCTGGATGAGCCCGGCCCCGCCCCGCGGGATCAGGAGGTCCACATAGCCCTGCGCCGTCATCAACTCCTCTGCCCCGGCGCGGGAGATGTCCTGCACCAGGTTCACCGCATCGGGCGTGACGCCGGCGCGCTCCAGCCCGGCGCGCAGCGCCTCCACGATGGCGTTGGCGCTGCGAAAGGCCTCCTTGCCGCCCCGCAGCACGCAGACGTTGCCGCTTTTCAGCGCCAGCGCCGCGGCGTCGGAGGTGACGTTGGGGCGGGACTCATAGATGATGGCCACCACGCCCATGGGCACCGCGATCTTGCGGATCTCCAGGCCGTCGGCGCGCACATGTTCGTCCAGGACCGCACCCACCGGGTCCGGCAGGGCCGCTACGTCCCGGATGCCGCGGGCCATGCCCGCGATGCGCTCTTCCGTCAGCTTCAGCCGGTCCAGCATCACGTCGGAGATGCTGCCCGCGGCGGCGGCCATATCCGCGTCATTGGCGGACAAGATCTGCCCGCACTGCGCCGTAAGCGCGTCGGCCATGGCCAAAAGCGCCGCGTTTTTCCGCGCCGTGTCCAGATTGGCGACCTCGGCCTTCGCGGCCTTCGCCTTTTTCAGCATTTCTTCCAGCATCGTTCTCACCCCGCAGAAAATGTGGTCCCGACTTCTTTGCCGTCGAGAATGTCATAGAGCACATCGCTGTCCTCGCCGTTTGCGATCACCATGGTGCAGCCGCAGCCCAGGCAGATCTCCGCCGCCTGCAGCTTGGTGACCATGCCGCCGGTGCCCAGGCTGCTTCCGCTGACCCCCGCCAGGGCACGGATCTCATCGCTGACGGCGCTGACGTGGCGCAGCAGCACGGCGTCCGGGTTTTTGTGCGGGTCGGCGGTGTAGAGCCCGTCGATGTCCGAGAGCAGGATCAGCAGATCGGCCCCCACGCTCTGGGCCACGATGGCCGCCAGGGTGTCGTTGTCGCCGATGACGATCTCATCCGTGGCAACGGTGTCGTTTTCGTTGATGATGGGCAGCGCCCCCAGCTCCAGCAGGCGGTTGAGGGTGTTGCTGAAGTTGCGGTGCCGCTCGTCATTGCGGGTGTCGTCCCCGGTGATGAGCAGCTGGGAGACCGTGTGGTGGTACTCCCCGAAGAGCTTGTCGTAAATATACATCAGCTCGCACTGCCCCACCGCGGCGGCGGCCTGCTTGGTGGGCATGTCCGCCGGGCGCTGCTTCAGCCCCAGCTTGCTGACCCCCATGCCGATGGCGCCGGAGGAGACGACGATCACCTCATGCCCGGCGTTTTTGATGTCGCTGATGGTTTTGCACAGCGCCTCCACCCGCCGGATGTTCAGATGCCCGGAGCCGTGGGTCAGCGTCGAGGTGCCGATTTTGATGACGATCCGCATGGCCTTCATCGCCCGCCTTTCGCTTTCTTCGCGCCGGAAACGGCGCTTTTTCACACTATACCAAACTGCATCGAAAAAGTAAAGAGCACCTCAGCCTTCCCGCCGGGCGGCCAGGTGCCGGTAATAGGCAAACATGTACTGCTGATAGACCCCGTTGTAGGGGGCGTAGGCCTCCATGGGGTAGCCGTTGGGGTACTCCCGCTCCAGAATCCGCTTGACCCAGACGTCCCGGGGAAAGGCGTCTAAGCAGTGCAGGCCGAACAGCGCCACGCAGCTTGCCACCTTGACCCCCACGCCGTAAAGCCCGGTCAGCGCTTCGATGGCCGCGGGCGCGTCCAGCGCGCGAAGCGGCTCCAGCTCCAGCGTCCCGTCCAGCACGGCGCAGGCCGCCGCGCGGACATAGCGCCAGCGATAGCCCAGGGCGCAGGCGCAAAGCGCCTGCTCGCTCAGCGCGGCAACGGCCGCGGGCGTGGGAAAGGCAAAATAGGGCCGCCCGGCGGCATCCCGCCGGGCTTCGCCGCACCGCTCCGCCAGCGATTCGATGCAGCGGCGGATGGCGGGGATGTTCTTGTTCTGGGAGATGATGAAGCTCACCAGCGTCTCCCAGGGGTCCTGCCGCAGGATGCGGATGCCCTTTTCCTGCGCCGCCGCGGCGGCGAGGAAGGGGTCCGCCGCCGGGTCGATGCGTCCGCGGATGGCGGCATAGTTCTCGCCCAGGTCAAAATAGTCCCGCCAGTAAGCCGCAAACTCCGGCTCGCCGCAGTCCAGGGCAAAGCGCCCGTCCCCCAGCGCTGCGATGTTCAGGCTCTCCGCGCCGCTGAGGATGCGGTAGCGCGCCGGACCCGTGCGCTCCCAGCGGAAGCACTGACCGCTTTCGGCGTTTTTCTCCAGATCAAACTCATCGCTCAGCTCTAAAATCATGGCGGCGCTCCTGTCTCTCCCGCGGCGGCAGGGGGCTTATTTCTTTTGCGCAACGTAGCGGTGGAACGCGCAGATCATCAGGATATAGCACACGGTCTTCGGCAGCATCAGCATGCCCAGCATGGGCAGGATCCCCGCAGCCACCGCGACCGGGATATAAAAGAGGAAGGACAGCAGGATATAAAGCCACAGCCTGCCCTGCGTCGGCTCCGTCTTTCGCGCGCGAAAGGCCAGGACGCATACGGCGGCGCCCAAAAGCACGAAGGGGACGTTGCGCACGATGCCCCAGGTCATGCCGTCGCTGTTTTGCAGCCAGCCGTTTTGCGGGAACAGGCACAGCAGGATGCGCACCGCCGCCAGCGTCCAGACGCAAACCGTCACGCGCCGGGACTGCGCCTGCCAGCTGAAGCCCGCAATGATGTAGTACAGCAGCACATAGAACAGCGTCATGGTGATGCTGGTCACCAGCTTGCCGACGCCCAGCGCGGCGGTGAAGTCCGCCGAAACAAAATAGTTCAGCACCCGCGGCACCAGATGGAAGGCATCGCCGCAGCCCAGGATCAATGCCGCCAGGCCCATGCGCTTGCCGGTTTTGTCCGTGGCTCTGCGCAGAATGACAAAGCCGCTGACGATGGCAAACAGCAGGTACAGAATGTCAAAGGTCGTCTCGCCGTATTTCATGGTCCGCTCCTCTCAGATGCGCAGGGAGCGCATCTGTGCTCAACGTTACTGACCCCGCGTTTCGTCCAGCTGGTAAAGCAGCGCGTTGACGATGCAGGCGGCCACATTGCTGCCGCCCTTTCTGCCCCGGGCCACGATGCACGGCGCGCCGGAAGCGATGATGAGCTCCTTCGACGCCACCACGTTGACAAAGCCCACGGGCACGCCGATGACCAGTTTCGGGGCAAGCTCCCCGGCGTCCATCAGTTCGCGGATGCGGATGAGGGCGGTGGGGGCGTTGCCGATGGCGAAAATGACCGGCTCGCCCAGGCGGGCGGCCTTCTCCATGCTCACCAGCGCCCGGGTCACGCCCCGCGTCTTCGCCTCCGCCGCCACGTCCGCGTCGGCGATGAAGCAGTCCGCCTTGCAGCCGAAGCGGGCGGCGGCCTTTTTGTTGATGCCGGACAGGGCCATGGTGGTGTCCGTGACGATGTGGGCGCCGGCGCGGATGGCGGCTTTGGCCTGCTCCACCACGCCGGGGGAGAAATACAGCGTGTCGGCATAGTCAAAGTCCGCCGTGGTGTGGATGACCCGCTTGACGATGGGGGCCAGCTCCTCCGGGGGCTGACGGTCGCCCAGCTCGCGGGTAATGGTGGCAAAGCTCTCCTTTTCAATGTCCATGGGTGCAATGTTGACGATGTCGATCATATCCCCGCCTCCAGTATTTCGTAGATTTTCTTCATGTCCATGTGGGCGCGGACGGTGTCCGCCAGAATGTCGTACTGCTGCTGCTTATAGGTCTCGTTGGACACGCTGCCGAGGGCAGCAGGGTCCACGCCCTTGCCGCGCGCCAGTGCCTCGATGACCGTGCGCGCCACGTCCTCCCGGTCCAGGATGCCGTGGATGTAGCTGCCGTAGACGCTGCCGTGCTGGCAGCCGTCGGGGCCGCTGCGGCCGGAAACGCTGTCGTGTACCGCGCCCAGCGGGCTGTCGCTGGGGGAGACGCCCATGTGGATCTCATAGCCCTCGAACTCCAGGCCGCTCAGGCCGGAGAACACGCCGTCCACCTTCCCGAAGGTGCCGGTGACGCGCGTGCGCTCTTTCTGGGCGGTGAACTCCGTGTGCATGGGCAGCAAGCCCATGCCGGCCATGCTGCCGCCCTCCTCCACCCCGAGGGGGTCGGAGAGCGTTTCGCCCAGCATCTGATAGCCGCCGCAGATGCCCAGGACCGCGCCGCCCGCGGCGGCGTGCTGCAGGATCTTGGCCTCCAGGCCGTTTTGCCGCATCCACTTCAGGTCGCGCATGGTGTTTTTCGTGCCGGGCAGGATGATGAGGTCGGGGCTGCCGAGGCCGCGGACGGAGTCCACATAGCGCAGCGACACGCCCTGCACATTGTCCAGCACGTTGAAGTCGGTGAAGTTGGAAAGCCGGGGCACGCGGATGACCGCGATGTCCACCAGCGCCGCTTCCTTGTTCTGCAGCCGCTCGGAAAGGGAGTCCTCGTCGTCCACGTCGATGTGCATATAGGGCACCACGCCCACGGCGGGGATGCCCAAAAGCTGCTCGATGCGCTCCACGCCGGGGGTGAGGATGCTCTCATCCCCGCGGAATTTGTTGATGATGAGGCCCTTGACCATGGCCCGCTCCTCAGCGGTCAGCAGCTCCACGGTGCCGTAAAGCTGGGCGAACACGCCGCCCCGGTCGATGTCCCCGGCCAGAAGTACGGGGGCGCGGGCGGCGCGGGCCATGCCCATGTTCACGATGTCGTCGTCCTTGAGGTTGATCTCCGCCGGGGAGCCGGCCCCCTCGATGACGATGATGTCGTTTTCCGCCGCCAGGCTGTCGTAGGCCTTCATGACTTCGGGCATCAGGGTCTTTTTCACGGCGAAATACTCCCGCGCGCTCATCTGGCCCCAGACCTCGCCGCTGACGATGACCTGGCTGCCGGTGTCGTTGGTGGGCTTGAGCAAAATCGGGTTCATACGCACCGAGGGCTCCACCCCGGCGCACTCGGCCTGCATCACCTGGGCCCGGCCCATCTCCAGCCCCTCCCGGGTGATGAAGGAGTTGAGGGCCATGTTCTGCGATTTAAAGGGTGCGACGCGGTAGCCGTCCTGCCGGAAGACCCGGCACAGTCCGGCGGCCAGCAGGCTCTTTCCGGCGTTGGACATGGTGCCCTGCACCATGATCGCTTTTGCCATTTATGCTTCCTCCTTCCCCGCGCACTTTCGCAGAAAGCGCACGATGAGCATCGGGTTGGATTCGTAAAACAGATGGGGGTACCCGGCCAGAAGCCCGCCCTCGGCGTGGATGCACTGCCAGGAGCGCTTGCCGTCCGGCTTTGTGGCCGTGAAGGCCGCGCCGCAGTTTTCGCTGTCAAAATAGTGGAACTCATGGGCGCGGACAGTCTCCCCGGCGGGGAGATAGGCCGTGTCCGCCCCGGCGGAGAGGGTGATGTAGCCGAAGCGGCCCAGCTTGTTCGTGCGGTAGGTCTTCCCGGCGATCACGCCGGCCATGGGCCAGGACTTTCCTTCCATGTCCTCCATCTCCTCGTGCAGGTACATGAACCCGCCGCACTCCGCCAGGCAGGGCATCCCGCCGTCGATGGCGGCGCGGATGCAATCGCGCATGGGGGCATTTTCGCTGAGGGGGCGGGCATAAAGCTCCGGATAGCCGCCGTAAAGCACCAGGCCCTGCGCCCCTGCGGGCAGGGCGCTGTCGTGGATGGGGGAGAAAAACTGTAACGTTGCGCCCAGGCGCTCCAGAAGCGCCAGGTTGTCCCGGTAATAAAAGCAAAAGGCCTCATCCCGCGCCACGGCGATCTTCGCCGCCGAAAGGGCGGGGTAGTCCGGCTCCGGGGGCACGGCCAGCGCCGGGGCGCTTTGCGCCAGGGCCAGCAGCGCGTCCATATCGATCGTCTGCTCCAGCAGCGCCGCCAGGCGCTTCAGACGCTCGGACAGATCGCGCACCTCGTCCGGCGTCACCAGGCCGAGATGGCGGCTTTCGATCACCATCTCCTCCGCCCGGGGCACATAACCCAGGGGGACGATGCCCATGGCCTCCACCCGGGGCTTCAGCTCCAGGAAGATGCGCTCCGGCATCTGGTTGAAGATGACGCCGCGCACGCCGCTGTCCGCCCGGAAGCGGGCAAAGCCCTCCAGCGTGGCCAGGGCGGAAACGCTCTGGCCGCGGGCGTTCACGATCAGCACCGTCGGGCACTCCAGCGCCCGGGCCACGGCGTAGCTGGACCCCTCCGCCGAGGCGGCCTGCATCCCGTCATAATAGCCCATGACGCCCTCGATCACGGCGATGTCCGTCCCCGCGCAGTTGCGGGCAAAGAGCCGCCGCAGCAAGTCGGCATCGGCGAAAAACAGGTCCAGGTTGCCGGACTTGGTGCCGATGACCTTTTCGTGGAACATGGGGTCGATGTAGTCCGGCCCGCATTTGAAGGAGGCCACCTTCAGCCCCCGCAGCGTCAGCGCCTGCAAAAGCCCGCATGTGAGCATGGTCTTGCCGCTGCCGCTGGCCGGCGCGGCCAAAAGCAGGCGGGGCTTATCCATCGCAGCACGCCCCTCCTGTCATGGAGATGACGAACACGGGGTTCTGCGCCGTCATCAGGTGATAGCGCCCCAGGGTGCGCCCATGAGCGGCGGAGAGCTCCACAATGTCGGTGTCGGTGAAGGGCAGGGCCTTCAGAAGCGTGACCGCCTCGGCAAAGCTCTCCGCCGTCACGGTGTTGATGACGATGCGCGCCTGGGGATTTTTCCGCAGCACCAGTTCCAGGATCTCCCGCATGTTGCCGCTGCTGCCCCCGATGAAGACATGGCTGGGTGCGGGCAGCGCCGCCAGTGCCTCCGGCGCCGTGCCGGGCACCACCTGCACGTTGGAAATGCCCAGGTGCAGCTTGTTTTTCTCGATCAGCTCGCAGGCGGCGGGCTTCTGCTCCACGGCGTAGACCATGCCGTCCTCGGCGCACTCCGCCATCTCCATGGACACCGAGCCCGTGCCGGCGCCCACGTCCCAGCAGACAGCCGTTTTCGTGACGCCCAGCTTCGCGAGCGTCACGGCCCGCACCTCCTGCTTCGTCATGGGCACCTCCGCGCGCAGAAAGGCGCTGTCCGGCATCCCGCAGGGCACGCCGCAGCACGCCGCGGCGGGGTTTTCCGCCAGCAGCACCGCCAGCGACGGGAACACGGTGTCCTTCAGCTCCTCCGCCGTGCCGGAGACGATGCGCTCCTCCGGGTAGGAGAGGTCGCTGCCCACGGTCACCCGGACGTGGCCCAGGCCGTTTGCGCGCAGGTCGGCCAGGATGACATTGCTGTCGGTCTCGCCGCCGGTGAGGGCGATGACCTTGGGATTTTTGCGGATCTTCGCCAGATAATTGCAGGCCCGGCCGTGGGCGCTGATGAGCAGGGCGTCGTCCCAGCCGATGCCCAGCCGGCTGCAAAAGTAAACAACGGAAGAAATGCCCGGCAAAACACGCACCTCTGCGTCTGCCAGCAGGGGCAGGAGCTTTTTCGTGCCGCTGTAAAAGCCGGTGTCGCCGCTCATTGCCACGACGATGTCGGTCTCGCTGCCTTCAAAAACGCTTTTGGCGATGTCGCCGGGCAGCACGGCGTGGACGGCGGGCTTGCCGTAGCGCGCCAGGCTCTCCGTTAGCCGCCTTGCGCCGATGATCTTCTGCGCCTCGCGGCAGGCGCGGTCGGCCGCGATGGTCAGCATGCCCTCGCTGCCGGTGCCGGTGCCCAGGATCGTGACGCGCTTGCGCCGGCGAAAGCCGAAGCGCTGCTCCAGAAGGGCGATGCACCCGTCCAGGTCCAGACCGCTCTCCTCCGTG